>JASFPJ010000139.1:0-7995 GCA_050116035.1 Candidatus Aminicenantota bacterium
TGTTGAGCCGCGTGCCTCTGGGAGCCTGTATTTCCTTGTATTCATATTTTTTTGAATCAGTCATGATAGCCTCCTCTTGAAGGAGTTCGATTTATTTCATCTATATTCATTGATAATCTTTTTTCTTATGAGATTGTCACTCTTCGCTAGTAATGACACAGCAAACGATGCGAATAGAGTGAAGCCATCTCTTATGAAAGAAGATTTTCCATGTTAAGGAATGACCATGCTTCGCTCTCAATAACATCTTCTCCACTTTAAATGATGCTTCTCCTAAACAGCGATTATATCTCGCGACTCATAAATTGAGTCATAAATCTATCTATTCTTTCGATTGTTTTTTCTTTTCCAATAAGCTCGAGAACATCGAAAATCCCAGGGCTCACAGGCGTCCCCACCACGAGCATCCTCACGGCATGAATGAAGAGTGCCGCTTTGACATCCTCTTTCTCAGCGCGCTGCCGCAAGACCTGCTCGACATCATCCGCTAAAAAATCATCCATCATAGAAAAATCATCTCTTAAAAGGGGAAGAAGAGTCTCCAGCCTTTCATCTTTCAAGTGCTTCTTGACTCCGGCAGGGTCATATTCATAATCATCGGATAGAAAAGGTCTCGCTCTCACAGCAAAATCTTTGATTATCCGGCTCCTCTCTTTGAGCATATCGATCAATTTCAGGAACCAACTCTTTCGTTCTTCCGCCAATTCCTCCCTCCAGAGATTCTCTCTTTTCAGTTCCTCTGTAACATACGGGGCAAGCACTTCGGCTGTCATCTGGGATATCAACTGTCCGTTAAGCCATTCCAACTTAGCCAAATCAAAGATGGGACTTCCTTTGCTCAGCTTCTCGAGTGAGAAACCCTGAATCATTTCCTCGGCCGAATAAATTCTTTCTTCTTTCCCTGGAGACCAACTCATCTGAGCCAAAAAATTCAACATGGCCTGGGGAAAATATCCTTCTTCCCTGAACTGAAGAACAGATGTCACCCCGTGCCTCTTGCTCAGCTTCTTCTTGTCCGGACCGAGGATAAGAGCCAGGTGTGCAAATTCGGGAAGAGGGGAGCCAAAAGCCCTGTAAAGGAGAATCTGCTTAGGGGTGTTGGTAATATGGTCGTCTCCACGGATGATATGAGTTATTCCCTGCTCGATATCATCAACGACGACAGATAAATGGTAGGTGGGCAGACTATCCCCCCTCAGAAGAACAAAATCCTCTATATTCTGACTTTCCACGGATATATCCCCATGGATAAGGTCTTTGTATTTTATCTCTCCCTCTGGAACGAAAAACCGGATCGCACGAGGGCGGCCTTCTTTAGCAAACCGCTCTTTCTCCTCTTCCGTTAGCCCAAAACACCGGCGGTCATACTCCCAGTATGTCCCTTTTGAAGTGGCTTCCTGTTTCCTTTTCTGAATTTCTTCGGGAAGACAAAAACAGTAATAGGCATGACCCTTTTCCACGAGCTCCTCTGCCTTATTTCTGTAAACATCGAGCCTCTCTGACTGGGAGAACGGACCCTCATCCCAATCTAATCCCAGCCATTGCAGCCCTTTTAAAATCCCTTCGCTCATCTCTTCAGAAGAGCGGGCGAAATCCGTATCTTCAATCCGGAGGATAAATTTACCCGAATGATGGCGGGCAAAAAGCCAGTTAAAGAGTGAGGTGCGGGCAGCGCCGATATGGAGGTATCCGGTAGGACTCGGAGCAAACCTGACACGAACCATATCTGTAGCCTGACTTTCTTTGAATATACCACAACGGAATGAAAAGCGTAAACGGAAAAGGATAATTCGATGATAAAGAAGTATAGACATTAATAAGACCAAATAGTGAGTGATGACTGAATGATAAGGAGGACAGGCAACCTTTATTGAGAGGGATAATCCCTATCTTACCTTACAAAAGGACTGAAAGGGACAGTCCCTGAAAAAAGCAGCCTGACCTCTATTTAGGCTTTTGGATGAGTTGACTCTTCAGCGAATTTAAGGAGTGATATTCCCGATGAAGCGTTTGGCGTTTATTAAATCCCTAATCCATCTATTATGGATTTTAAAAAATCCACTTTAGGGTCTGTAAGCGTATCAAATTCATACTTTATTTTCTTTGCGTACTCATCAAAAAACGTGAAATCATCCTGGTTACTCCAGTTCTGCATACTCAAGCTCTCGAGCATTTCCTTGAGAACCTTTTCATCAATGATTTCAATAGTGAACTGAGGCAGGCTGGTGTTTTCTTTTTCTAATAATTTTGTCGCTATTTCAATCATTCCCCGGAGAGATTCTTGATGTCTGATAATTTCCTGTTTGACGAAAAACTGCTCCTTGGGCGCTTCAGTCTGGGTAAGTTTCTCATAAAGCTTCTTCCCCTCTCCCAGGTGTCTTTGCATGGCTGTGACGATACATTCGCTGTCAATTATTCTTCTCTCGTTGTACTCGTAATAACAGACTTCGCCGCCTTCTTCAGGTTCTGTTTTCTTGAATTTATTCAATATTTCAATAGCATCAGAGGCGCGTCTGCCTGTAAAGGAACTGACTTCGCCTTCGACTGCTCCTGGTGCCCTCTCTACTTCTGGCTTCGGCTCTACCTCAGGTTCTATTTCCACTTTGGGCTCGATCTCAACTTCTGGTTTGGGTTCAGTCTTAATTGTTTCGTCCGCCTTCTCTTCAGGAGTCGGAGCTGCGACCGTCTCTCTCTCATGGATGTCAGGAACCTCCTCCTCTTTGGGTTCCTCTTTGGGCTCCTCCTTAACTTCTTCTTTCGGCTCCTCTTCTGGTTCTGGCTTATCCTGCCAGTGCTTCTTCCATCTCCCCGAAAACATGGTCTGCATAGTATCGCTCTCCTCGATCTCTATCTCCTTCTCCTCTGGGATGGGTTTTTCCTCTGAAGGGACTTCCGGGGCCTTCTCTATCTCTGGTTCAGGTTCTTCCCCGATGGATATTTCAGGCTCTTTCTCTATTGGAGGAGCTTCAGCCGGTGGTTTCTCTTCAATCTCTATTTCGGGCACTTTTTCCTCCTCTGGCTGGGGTTCCTCTCCGATGGATATTTCGGGCTCTTTCTCTACAGCAGGCTCCTCTACAGTAGGTTTTTCTTCTATCTCAATCTCGGGCGTTTTTGCTGACTCAGGCAGAGGCTCCTCTCCGATGGCCACCTCTATCTCTTTCTCAGATGGAGGAGCTTCAGCGGGTTCAACTTTCTCTTCCACCTCAAAACTCACTTCTTTTTCCGCAACAGGCTTCTCTTTTATTTCTATTGGAGGTGCGACCTCTTCAATTTTTTCTTCTTCCTTCACTTCTTCAGCCACTTCCTCTTTTTTGGGCGCAACCTCTTCGGGTTTTTCCAACATTTCTTTAATTTTCTTCACCTTCTCTAATTCTTTCGTAAAATCCACTCCTGGTTCGGCACCTTCAGCCTCTGGGGGTTCTGCTTTTGGGATTTCCATCTCAGGCGCTTCTTCTTTAAACTCAGGAATCTCAAATTCCTCTTTTTTCTCCTCTTCCGGGATTGCTGGGGGGATTTCCTCAGTCTTCCGGCTCAATTCCTTCACTTTCGCGAGTTCCTTGTAAATCTTCTCTGTCAATTCCTCTATTTCCTTCTGAATCTGGACGGCTTTGTTAAGGTGTTCTTCCATCTCTTTTTTTATTTCATCGTTTGCCATCTCGATTCTCCTTTGCGTTTGCTAGTATTTTATATGCGACTCGTAAAGCTGTCAAGTGGAACTTCCCCTGGGGAAAATATTAAAAATAGGGAACTTATCATGTCACTCATGAACATATTCCCACACTTGCACAGAAAATTCAATCCTATTCAAGCGCAATTTTGGGGATGGCATTTCCATCTCAACAATCCTGATTGAAACGATTTCCTTAGGGCATCCATCTCGAGAACAACCAAACAGTCAAAAGTCAGTCTTTCATTTCTTCCTTGTTAAAAATTCCAGAGAGAGATTCACCTTCTTGTTCTTGCTGAAGCAACTCTATCTGTCCCTGAAAGGTCTTTATGAAACTTCACACCCTGCCAAACAGGGAAGGAATCAAGAATAGACTGGACATCATCTCTTTGATCGTACCCGATTTCGAAAAGAAGAAATCCGCCTGGCTTCAAGTACACCGGGGCTCCCTGGATTAATAGCTTGATGACCTCCAATCCTGCCTCTCCGGCCACCAGCGCGTTTTTGGGTTCTTGATCGCGTATTTCACTATTAAGGGTTATCCATTCTGCCTCTGAGACATAAGGAGGATTCGAGACTATAAAATCGCATTTTCCATCCAAGTGAAGCCTCTCTAGAGGAGCATAAAGGCTCCCAGCAATAAAGTTTACATTGGAAACCTTCTGATTCGACGCATTCATTCTCGCCAACCGCAAAGCTTTCCGCGATATATCCGTGGCAAAAATTCGTGTGGAGGGGAGTTCCTTGGCAAGAGAAATGGCTATGTTTCCACACCCTGTCCCGATATCCACGATGATTTCATCGTCTTCAGGCGAATAATCTAAGACCTTTTCCACAAGTAATTCTGTCTCCGGCCGGGGAATCAATACTCCTGGGGAAACTTTGAAGGGAATCGACCAGAATTCCTTGGATTCTATGAGATACGGGAGCGGAATTCCTTTTAATCTTTCTGAAATCAGCCGATTAAAATGTTTTTCCTGGGCTCTTGGGACACTCCGGTCTAAAAAAGTCCAGAGCTGTTCCTCAGAGATGCAAAGGCACTTGAGCAGAAGGAGCTTGGCGCTAAGATGGGGATTGGGGAAATCTTTGAGCAGAGATTTTCCCTTTTGGAATAGTTCTTGGATTGTACTCAATGAAAGCTCGGTTTATTCGGAGAGGCTGGCTCTCTCCTCCATCATTTTCGACTGAAAATGGAGTGTTAATGCATTGATGATTTGATCAATATCCCCATCGAGAACTGATTCTAGTTTATGGAGTGACAGATTCAGGCGATGATCGGTGACTCTGGATTGAGGGAAGTTATAGGTTCTTATTTTTTCACTCCTCTCCCCTGTCCCGACTTGAGATCTCCTGTCTTGAGCCATCTTTTCATGTTGTTCTCTTTGAGCGATATTCAACAGGCGAGAACGCAGAATCCGCAACGCTTTATCCTTATTGCGGTGCTGTGATTTTTCATCCTGACAGGATACGACTAATCCTGACGGATTATGAGTCACCCGGATAGCTGTGTAATTGCGATTGACACTCTGCCCCCCCGGGCCAGAAGCTCCGAAGGCTTCTACATTCAAATCCTTCGGATCCAGCTCCACATCCACATCATCAGCCTCAGGGAGAACAGCCACTGTGACGGTGGAGGTGTGGATTCTGCCGCTGGCTTCAGTTTGAGGAATCCGCTGAACTCGATGCACTCCACTCTCATATTTGAACTGAGAATAGGCCTTCTCTCCCCGGATGTTGACTATTATCTCTTTGAAGCCTCCGATGGGAGAGTAACTAGTGTTGAGAACCTCGATTTTCCACCCTTTCTTTTCTGCATACCGTGAATACATCCGGAATAAATCTTGTGCAAAAAGTGATGCTTCATCACCTCCTGCCCCAGCTCTAATCTCCAGCAAGACATTCTTCTCATCATTGGGGTCCTTCGGAAGTAGCAGTATTTTAAGCTCATCCTTAATCTCTTCTTGCTTTTTCTGAAGCTCTTTCAACTCTTCCTCGGCAAGATTCTTGAGTTCTGATTCTGAATCGGGATCAGCCAGGATTTCCTCCGATTCCTTGATATCCTTCGTTACCTTTTCATAATCTTCGTATTTTTTGACTAAGGGCTCTAGATCCGCACGGTCTTTAGCAATTTTTTTGATCTTTTGAGGGTCGGAAACTAAGGCGGGATCAGAGAGAGAGTGTGTGAGTTGGCGGTATTTCTCCTTGATATCTTCGAGTTCTTGAAGCATCTCGGTTATTTTTTGGACTTAAGATCGCCATATTTCTTCTTGAATTTTTCAACTCGTCCGGCACTATCGACAAATTTCTGTTTGCCGGTAAAAAACGGATGGCACTGGGAACAGATTTCCACCCGGATATCTTTCTTCGTGGATCGAGTGGTGAACGTATTGCCACACGCACAGGTAATCGTGCATTCTACGTATTCAGGATGAATACCTTTTTTCATTTCTATCTTCTCCTTGTTTAAGGAGGAATTATACCAGAGTTAAAGGCATTGAGTAAAGAGCCATTCGGGGTCAGGGCTCGACATTAAACATCATCCCTTTAAAGCTTGGCCAAAATACTGCTCAGAAGATACAGAAGATAGGCTTTGTTCTCAGAGTATTTTAGTTTGATCAAATTTATTTAAGCTCTCCATTCCTCTCTAAACAATGAGATATCATGATGAAGAGATTGTTACAGATCATTCTATGAATGAAGAAATGAGAATGTCTAATGTCCAGCCCTGAACCCATTCATTTGATCTCTTTCATCTTTTTGTTGAAGCGTTCCCAATCTATCTGAAAACTCAAATGTTCCTTTGATTCCTCGACTATTTCTCGATATTGCTTTGAATCAAAATATCGCTTCAATTTTTTATTCAAAGGATAAACCTCCTCCTCGGCGCTCCACTCATACTCCTTCCCTTCGCTGTCCTTCATACAATTGAGATGAACAATCCAGGCCAGCTGTTTGAATGTCAAATCGGGAAATGTTTCTCTGATTGCCTGGACTTCACCGGTCTTTTCAGGATTGATGAAATATAAATAGCGGGAAAACAGAAGCGCATTGTGGAAATAAGCTGGAAAAGCAATAAGTCCATCTTTGCGTGTGATCCGAGCGAGGTGAATAAAAACATCCATCACTTTCTTTCCCAAGCCAAGGCCTGGATGTTTCTGTCCAGGGAGAGGTGATTTCTCCTCTGAGAAGCTCAAGAGAGGATTTTGAAGAGTCAGCCACTCCAGGAAGAGAAAATTGCACTCAGAAATGGGGAAATCCAAAGTCAACTTCTTCTTTAAATGAAAAACTCCTTCCTTAATCTTCAAATCGACAATCATGTTTTCAGATTTCTTTTTCTCATGGAAAATCCGAAATCTCTGCAAAGGATACTCGGATGAGTCCAGGTCAAACTCTAAAGGCCATAATTCTCTTTTTTTGGAATCTTTGAAAAAGTTTCTTTTTTTCAAAACCGCAGCGACCTGATTCAAGGAATAACGGCCTAAAAACAGGGAAGTTCCCCTATTTTCGAGCATGCTCGAAAATATTTCATCCTCCTGGAATGAGGATTCTAAACGTAAATTTGGAAAATCTTTCGGATTCGTTTTCTTCATTTTAAAGTTACGGGGTTAGGGCTCGACATCAGACATTCTTCATTCAAGTCTTATCATTATTTCCAGAATTGATGATTGATTCAAGTTTTACTTTCACCAACTCATGTATAACCTTGTTCAGGGATGTCTAAAGCCGAGGCCTGACCCCATTTAACTGTAAAAAGAGAGTGTGTCATCACCGATGGTTGTCTGTCTTTGAAGCTTGTAATACTTCGCATTGAACCGAGTCTTAAAATGATGGCGCAGGATGATCAATCCCTCAGGCTTAAGAATTTCTCTCTTTTTTATGACTTTGAGCGGATTTCTTTCATCCAGCAGTCTGTATGGGGGATCGAGAAAGACAAGATCGAATTTCACACTCTCCAAAGCCAGCTGAATCACAGCCCTGTTGAATTCTTTCCGGATGATCCTGGCTTTCTCCTCAGCCTCACACTTGTCTAAGTTGGATTTTATGACTTTTATGGAAGGACTATATTCATCAATAAAAACCACGCTCTTCGCCCCCCGGCTCAACGCCTCTATTCCGACTGAACCCGTGCCTGCAAACCCATCCAGGAAAATGCTGTTTTTGATGTCCTCTTGAATAATATTGAACATTGTTTCCCTGAGTTTATGGGGCATGGGACGCACACGGAAGCTCGGTACTTTTTTAAGCCTCTTTCCCTTATAAATTCCGCCGATTATCCGAATCATAGATCGCTTACCTGTGAGTGAAGTTCATTCCAAGAAGGCCTCATG
>JASFPJ010000140.1:0-7986 GCA_050116035.1 Candidatus Aminicenantota bacterium
CTTCTATTGAGCTGATTTGAACACTCCAGGCCTAATGTTGTCTGGTTTTTCAAAAGTATTATGGACTGTCATTTTATCAGCGGTTAAGACACTTCCCTTGACATTCTTTACGTTCACACCGCGAAACTCTAAAGTCACCTCAGCAGGATGATTGGGGTCCAAGTTGCAGAGGGAAACGTGGATCTTCCCGTCTTGATCCTGGGATGCCGACGCACTCAGAGAGGGAATCTTTTGGCCTTCATACTCGTATTGACGGCATTCCATATCAACAGGAAGAAGTATCGCATCCTGATGGACCTGGTACATGTCAAAGATATGGTAGGTCGGTGTTACTACCATCTTTTCCTCTTGGGTGAGAATCAAAGATTGGAGCACGTTGATGGTCTGGGCCAGATTAGCCATTTTTACCCGCTCACAGTGGCTGTTAAAGATATTCAGCACAACTCCAGCCACGACAGCATCTCGCAGCGAATTCTGCTGAAAAAGAAACGAAGGATTGGTTTCTGGCTCGACTTCGTACCAGGTCCCCCATTCATCGACGATCATTCCCACACGTCCTCTCGGATCATATTGATCCATGATCGCCGAATGCCTGGTGATCAACTCATCCAGGAACTGCGTTTTCTGCAATGTTTCAAACCAATCATTCTCTTCGAACTGGGTGGCGGAGTTCTTGTTTCCCCAACCGCCGGGAACGATATAATAATGGTAACTCAGACCCGACATCATCCGCCCCGCCTCGCGCATCAGCACTTCGGTCCAGTCATAATTCTCGCCGTATGCCCCGCAAGCGATCCTGTAGATGCGGTTTCCGGAAAAGCTCCGCACATAAGTCTGATAACGGCGGTAAAGATTCGCGTAATGCTCAGGAGTCATGTTCCCCCCGCATCCCCAGTTCTCGTTGCCCACACCAAAGAACCTCAGTTTCCACGGCTCTTCCCGGCCGTTCTTCCTCCGGAGGTCAGCCATCGGACTCTGGCCGTCAAAAGTGATGTACTCGATCCATTCCTGCATTTCACGGACCGTCCCACTGCCGACATTCCCGCATATATAGGGTTCACATCCCAATTGCTCACAGAGGTCTAAAAATTCATGCGTGCCGAAATGATTATTCTCAGTCACCCGGCCCCAATGGGTGTTGATCATGGTCGGACGCTTGTCACGCGGTCCGATTCCGTCTTTCCAGTGATACTCGTCGGCAAAACATCCTCCTGGCCAGCGGAGAACAGGTATCTTTATCTTTTTTAAAGCCTCGACAATGTCGCTGCGGATCCCACGTACATTTTTGACCGGGCTGTCCTCCCCTGTCCAATAGCCATCATAGATGCAGCGCCCGAGATGTTCGGAAAAATGCCCATAGATGTTCTTATTGATCCTATCTTTACCCAGATCGGCATTGATTATGATCCGGTTTTGAACCTGCTGATCCTCATTATTCACAGCCAGAACAGAACCTAGAGTAACAATGAATACCAATACCAGACAAGATAAGATATATATCCACTTTCTCATGACATCCCTCCTCGCCTTTCATCACCGAAAGGCGCGAGTCATTTTAAAAACAGTCTACCTAAGATGTCAAATCCTATCCGATTGGACACAAAAAGAAGCTCAGTCCTCATTTGACATTCCCATGAAGTTAATAGTAAAAATAATCCTCTGAAAATGCGGGAGAAAGGGTAAGGATCATGCAATCTTTAGACTGGATAATCATCGCAATTTATTTTGGCATCATCCTGGGTATCGCCTGGTGGGTCATCCGACAGAAACAGGAGTCTTCAACGCAGTATTTTCTAGCCGGACGGCATGTGGGCTGGTTCGTGATCGGCGCATCCATCTTCGCTTCCAACATTGGCTCTGAACACGTGGTGGGCCTGGCCGGGACCGCTGCCAAAACCGGCGTGGCCATGGGACACTATGAGCTCCACGCCTGGTGCATCCTGCTTCTCGGCTGGGTTTTTGTCCCTTTTTACATGCGCAGCAGGGTTTTTACCATGCCGGAATTCCTGGAGAAGCGATATTCCCCCACTGCCCGCTGGTTTTTATCTTTGATATCTCTGGTGGCCTATGTGCTGACCAAGGTCTCCGTGACCGTTTATGCCGGGGCCATCGTGTTCCAGGCTTTGTTGGGCACCGAATTCTGGACCGGTGCGCTCATCACAGTGGTGCTGACAGGTATCTACACTATTTTGGGTGGACTGCGGGCTGTGGTTTACACCGAGGCCCTGCAGGCGATCGTTCTGCTCGTCGGGTCGATCACCGTCACCATCGTTGGCTTGATCAAAATTGGCGGATGGAACAACTTGGTCGCTGTGGCGGGAAGCGAGCATCTCAACCTCTTCCTGCCTCTGGACCATCCGGATTTTCCCTGGTTGGGCATGCTCCTGGCCCCACCGATCGTCGGGATCTGGTACTGGTGCACGGACCAATGCATTGTCCAGCGGGTTCTGGCCGCTAAAAATGAAACTCAAGCCAGACGAGGCTCGATCCTCGCCTCCTATTTCAAGCTCTTCCCCTTCTTCATCTTCTTTATTCCTGGAGTGACCGCGTACGCGCTAGCAAAATCAGGACAGCTCGATCTTCCTGTCGCGGATCAGGCCTTCCCGGCCATGGTCAAGATGCTCCTCCCCGCAGGGATCAGAGGTCTGGTTGTCGGGGGTCTGCTGGCTGCGCTGATGAGTTCTCTCGCCGCTGTCTTCAACTCCTGTTCAACCCTCTTCACCATGGATATCTACAAAAAGCTCAAACCGCAGGCCACAGAAAAGACTTTGGTCCTGGTGGGACGTATCGCTACTGGTGTCGTTGTGGTGTGCGGTATTCTCTGGATCCCGTTGATGAAATTCATCTCCAGTGAGTTGTATCATTACCTGCAAAGCGTCCAGGCTTATTTTGCTCCACCCATATTTTCTGTCTTTCTCCTGGGCATATTCTGGAAAAAAATCAACTCGAGAGGTGCGCTCACCGCGCTCATCGGTGGATTTGTCATCGGGATGCTGCGTCTTGTCGCTGAGATATTTAAAGATGATTTGAGTGGATGGCTGTATACTTTCGCCAATGTGAACTTCCTCTACTTCTGTGTCTATTTGACTCTGTTGTGCATAGGGGCGATGATCGTAGTGAGCCTGTTCACGCGAGCCCCCGATTATAAAAAAATTCAAGGATTGACGTATGCGACAACCGTGGCTGAAGACAAAAAGACATCTCGGGCGAGCTGGAACAAGCGGGATGTTATTCTCTCCATAATCGTTCTGGTTATCATAGCCTTAGCAATGTTCCTTTTTTCGCCGCTTGTCATAGCCAAATGACCCTGAAAAGAGTATTATCAACAGAGGGAAAATAATTTAAATGTCTGATCAATGAAAAAATACGCACTGGGATTAGACTTCGGGACCAACTCCTGCCGTTCTGTAATCGTGGACCTGACCGACGGCAAAGAGCTTGCCAGCCATGTGTCTGGCTATCCATCTGGCAATGACGGCGTCCTCCTGGACGCTAAAGACCCAAATGTCGCCCGGCAAACCCCTGAGGACTACCATCAGAGTCTTGTGGAATCTGTTCAGGAAGCCATGGCTCAAGCGAGGCAGGACAACGCTGAATTCCATCCGGAAAACATAATCGGGATTGGTGTAGACACCACCGGGAGCAGTCCCATGCCCGTCAATGACAAAGGGATTCCCCTGGGACTCCTTCCGGAATTCAAGGATAACCTGAATGCTATGGTCTGGCTGTGGAAAGACCATTCCAGCTACGCGGAGGCCGCTCAAATCACCGAGCAGGCACAGGAAATCCGTCCTCAATTCCTGGCAAAGGTCGGTGGAACATACTCCTCGGAATGGTTCTGGAGCAAGATCCTTCACTGTAAAAATACGGATCCGGAAGCGTTCAAGGCTGCCCACAGTTTTGTTGAGTTTTGCGACTATATTCCCGCACTGCTGGCTGGAGACACTCGCCCCGATAAAATCACCCGCAGTGTGTGTGCCGCAGGCCACAAGGCTATGTACAATGAAGAATGGGGAGGTTTGCCGGATAAAGAATTTCTCTCGTCAATTGACTCTGAGCTGGGGAAACTCCGTGCCCGGTTGTATGAGAAAGCGGTGCCTTCTGACCGGCTGGCCGGGCAACTCTCCACGGAATGGGCGGAAAAGCTCGGGCTTAATCCGGGGATTGCCATCGCTGTCGGTGCTTTTGATGCCCATATGGGAGCGGTCGGTGCCGGAATTAAAGAAGGGACTCTGGTCAAAATCCTGGGCACGAGCACCTGTGATATCATGGTCTTTTCCAAGAAAAAAAGCCTGGCCGATATTCCAGGAGTGTGCGGTATTGTGGAGGGTTCTGTGCTCCCGGATTATTATGGTATCGAAGCCGGACAATCCGCTGTTGGAGATATCTTCCTGTGGTTCGTGAACCACCTAGTTCCGGACAGTTACGGAAAGACAGTGGACGATAAATTTAAAAACCTGGAAAGAGAAGCCTCCAAACAAAAACCCGGAGAACATGGGCTTCTGGCTCTGGATTGGAATCACGGCAACCGGACCATACTTGTGGATGTCCGTCTGAGCGGGCTGCTCATCGGACAGACACTTCACACTCAGGCCCACGAGATTTACCGGGCATTGATCGAAGCCACGGCCTTTGGTGCGTTGACCATCATCAACCGCATCGAAGAATACGGAGTGAAAGTCGAAGAAATCGTGAACTGTGGGGGGCTGGCCGCGAAAAATCCTTTCCTGATGCAGATTTATGCCGATATCACCGGGCGTCCGATGAAAGTTTCGCGCAGCGACCAGACTTGTGCTTTAGGCGCTGCGATATTCGGAGCGACAGCCGCTGGAAAAGAGAAGGGAGGTTTCTCGACAGTGGAGGAAGCCCAGGAAGCTCTGACTGGTATTAAGGAAACATACGAACCTGCCCCTGAAAAACACACTATCTACAAGGAAATGTTCCGTTTATACAGCCAACTGCACGATGCTTTCGGGACAGATTCCTGGTCAGGTATTCTTTATAATGTCATGAAAGACCTCATCGCACTGAGGGAAAGACAGAGGAAGTCAGAATGAAAAGACTGGAACTAAAAGAACAGGTCTGGCGCGCTAACCTGGATCTCGTCAAGCACAATCTCGTGATCCTGACATGGGGCAATGTCAGCGGCTATGACCAGGAAGAGGGAATAGTGGCGATCAAGCCCAGCGGTGTTTCTTATGAGGAGATTATGCCAGACGACATTATTATCGTCGATCTGGAAGGAAAAATCATTGAAGGTGCACTGACTCCCTCATCGGATACGCCTACACATATCGAACTCTACAAGACCTTCGAGGGGATTTCAGCCGTGGCGCATACGCATAGTGAATATGCCACAATGTTTGCCCAGGCGAATAAAGAAATTCCTTGTTTGGGGACAACCCATGCTGACTATTTCCACGGCCCTATTCCTGTGACACGCTTGATCCGCAAGAAGGAAGTCGAGACAGATTATGAAGTGAACACAGGGAAAGTGATCATCGAGCGTTTTTCTGACCTGGATCCTCATGAGATGCCAGCCGTGCTGGTGGCTGGCCATGGCCCTTTCACCTGGGGAAGAAATCCCGATGAAGCGGTCCAAAACAGCCTGGTATTGGAGAAAGTGGCTAAAATGGCCTGGGGAACGCTGTTACTCAACCAGAAGTGTGACGAAGTCCCAGAATATCTACTGCACAAACATCACCGGAGGAGACACGGACCGGATGCCTACTACGGCCAGAAAAAAGGAGCAAAGAATGAATAACATACCCAAAATTAACCTTGGAATCGTGGCAGTCAGCCGGGACTGTTTTCCAGTCGAACTATCAAAAAAGAGAAAAGCCAAAGTCCTCAAAGAATGCCAGACCATGAAGATTCCTCTCACTGATATCGAAACGATTATTGAGAATGAGAAGGACACGTTAAAGGCATTGGAGGAGCTCAAGAAGAAGAACGTCAACGCGCTCGTCATCTATCTCGGCAATTTCGGACCTGAAGGGCCGACAACCTTGTTGGCCCAGAAGTTTGACGGCCCGGTGATGTTTGTGGCCGCCGCAGAAGAGAGCGGAAAAGATTTGATCCAGGGCAGAGGAGATGCCTTCTGCGGAATGCTCAACGCTTCCTACAATATCGGATTAAGATACCTGAATCCTCATATCCCCGAATATCCTGTCGGAGTGGCTCGGGAAGTGGCGGATATGGCCAATGAATTCATTCCCGTTGCCAGAGTGATTTCCGGACTTAAAAAGCTCAAGATATTCTCTTTCGGACCCAGGCCTCAGGACTTTTATGCCTGTAATGCGCCGATCAAGCCCCTGTTCGACCTCGGAGTGGAAGTCATGGAAAATAGCGAACTGGACCTCTATGACATTTTTCTGAAAGCCAAGAATGCACCGGATGTCAAAAAAGTCACAGCAGACATGGCCAAAGAGCTGAGCAAGGGCAATGCTTATCCGGACTTGCTGGAGAAACTCGCTCAGTATGAAGTGGCTCTGGCTCAATTCATGGGAAAAAACCTTGGAGCTTCCGAGTATGGCGTGTTTGCCAATAAATGCTGGCCTGCCTTCGAAAGCTATTTCGGATTCGTCCCCTGCTATGTCAATTCACGTCTGGCTTCCAGAGGTATTCCTGTGGCCTGTGAAGTGGATATTTACGGAGCACTGAGTGAATACATGGCTACATGTGCCACCGAGCTTCCCGCCACACTCCTCGATATCAACAACACGGTCCCTTATGATATGTATGAAGGAGCTAGGGAAAAAGTCAAGAAATATAAGTCCAGTGACCTGTTTATGGGATTCCACTGCGGGAACACAGCTTCATCCTGTCTTCTCGACGGCGAGATGAAGTACCAACTCATCATGAACCGTTTGATGGAGCCGGGAAAAAAGCCGGATATCACGAGGGGAACGCTGGAAGGCCGGATCCGGCCAGGCAATATGACGATCTTCAGATTGCAGTCCACAGCGGATGCGGTTCTCCGGGCTTACATCGCTGAGGGGGAAGTCCTCGATATCGATCCCAAATCATTCGGCAGCATAGGAGTGTTAGCCGTCAATGAGATGGCTCGCTTTTATCGCCATGGGCTCATAGAAAAAAGATTCCCGCACCACACAGCTGTCGCTTTCAAGCACGTCGGCAAAGCGCTTTTCGCTGCATTCAAGATGCTGGGAATCGAAGATATCGGGTTTAACTTTCCGGAAGGAACACTCTACGACAGCGAAAATCCTTTCTGATTTGAACTGGTAGAATCGGACAACGAGAGAACAATTAAGCTTGTTCGGAACGTATATTCTTTATTCGTTCGACTTATACTCTTAAAAAAAAGACCTTTTCTTTTTTAAAGTCTAGGATTTATTTCAGCGGTTCAGGTTCCAGTCATAATGAAGGTATTCAATCTTTAATTTTCGGCGCTCTCTCCTGATAAAATCCTTGGCCCTATCGTCCACCAGGAACTTAAGGATGAAATCCAGAATCCCATCTCTTCCCTTAAAGTCCTTTTCATACCAGCGGAATATCTCTGAAATCAGTATCTTTCCTTCCTCAGGAAGTATCAGAACTTCTGACGAATTAATGAAGCTTTTCGCCGCTTTGTCCAACTGGAGGCCGATCTTTTCAGAATCGTAGTAATCGATGGGGGCGCACGACCTGGAGCCACAGACCAGAGCAAAGTGAATGCGGGGATCCACCGGCTTTAAAATCCAGGCTCGGCGTGTATCACCCGCTCTAAATTGCCGGATCGGTCGGAAATAAGGCCTGACGTTGCCTCGAAGGATACCGTGCTCGATGTCATCCGGGGAGAAAAGGGTATCGCCGATCTGATAATAAATCTTCTTGAAGAACTCAGGAGCCTCTTTCACTGAATTCTTTATCTTCAGCGTGATGATCCCATCCACAACAATTGTGTTATAGAGGTTTATCCAGAATGCCAGCTTCTCCTTTCGGCTTTTGAGGTGGCCTGGATTGAATTCTTTAAGTCCGTTGGTA
>JASFPJ010000141.1:0-7850 GCA_050116035.1 Candidatus Aminicenantota bacterium
CTTTGGTTAAATAAGTTAGAAAGTTTCCCTTTTTGTCTGTGGCAACAACATCGACCAGAACCAGACTCACGGTCACTTCATGTTTTTCCGGCTGAAACTCCTTTTGTTTTTGGGGGTAGGTGTAGAGTGTGCCGGAGAGGAGCAGGCCGGAGAATAAAAGGGAAAGAATTTGTTTTCTCATTCCTCTTAACTCCTAATTTTTTGCTGATTTCCTGCAATGAGTTTTAAAATTCGGGTACTATTATTATAAAGACTAAGAAAGGTTCTCGCAAACTCTTATAGCAGCAGGCCAAGAGTAAAGAGGGGTCGCGTCTTAACATTTAACATTTCTCAATAAAATGAATGACCTAGACATTTCAGGCCTTCTTAAAGAAAAGCACAGGAATCAAATGAGAGAATAGTCATCTTTTCCATCCTAAGACCTGAGATTATACTAAAGAAATGTCGAATTTTGTGACGCGACTCCTTTTTTTTTACTGAGCACTCATCATGTCAAGGCCTGTGTTTTAATAATGTCAAATGTGAATATTCATCCCCATAATTGTTGTTAAAAACTTCAGTCGCGAAATTTCGTATCAGAAAAAGGAGGGAAATCGTTAATTGCTGCCTGAAAAAATGGTATCAATGATTTTCGATTATTCAACAGAGATTTTCGGACGGATGTTTTGGATAAAAAGATTAAATCCATACAACGGAGGAAATAAAAATGAGGGTTATCACCATGAAAAAGGTTTTGCAAAACAGCCATTCCTTAAAAGGGATAGGGCTGTTGATGGTATTCTTTGTTCTGGCTTTTCTTTCAACTGGCTGTGAAAAAAAGTCACAAAAAACAGATAGAGTTCAACAGACGCTTTCATCATACTCAGATACCAGTTATGAAAATCCTTCAGAGAAGAAGGTAATTATTGTTCACCTTCCCGGGCTTCCAGAAGACGCAAAAAAATTGGAGATGGTTCTCATCAGGCCAGGCTCGTTCATGATGGGATCGTCTGAGGAAGAACCAGGGCGTTCAGGTTCTGAATGGCCTCTGCATGAAGTGACTATCACCAAACCATTCTACATGGGAAAGTACGAGGTCACTCAAGCCCAGTGGGAATCAGTCATGAGGAATAATCCTTCCTCCTTCCGTGGAAAGCCAAACAATCCTGTGGAGAAGGTGAGATGGAGCACCTGCCAGAAGTTCATCAAGAAGTTAAATTCTCTCAGCCAGGGAACTTTCCGCTTGCCCACTGAGGCAGAGTGGGAGTATGCCTGCCGAGCAGGCACGAAGACGCGATTCTCGTTCGGAGATTCGTTGGAAAACGCGGATGAATACATGTGGTGGGAAGGGAATAACGACCCAAAAGGGACGAAAGAGGTGGGCTTGAAGATGCCGAATCCCTGGGGATTGTACGATATGCATGGTAACGTTCAGGAGTGGTGCGAGGACCGCTGGCAACTGCCACGCGAAAGAGATCCTCAAAGAGACCCCCAAGGTCCCTCATCAGGCTCGTCATTTTTCTTCCTGTGGACGAATCGCGTTTTTCGTGGAGGCAGCTTTGGAAGCCATGCTCAAAACTGCCACTCATCTTATCGCTCCCGTGAGCAGTCGATCGACTTTCATTACAGCCTGGGCGTTCGCCTTGTAAGGGAGTAAAGTTCAGCCGAACGCTTCGCTAAAACCGGAATAACAAAATGAGCTATAGATTAGGCTGAGTGTATTGAAAACACGCAGGCTTTGCCCCAGCGAGGCAAAAGATGCGTGTTTTTGAATCCAAAAGCCGGAGCAAACGGTTTTCTCAACACCCAGCCTAATCTTTCCTGAGAGTTCACCCTAATTTTGTCCATCACGGAAATAAAGATGCTTACAGTTCGGTTTTTTTCTTGGAAAAAGAGACGATTATCCCTATAATTATATCGACAGATTTGAAGCTATATGTGATGTTTTGAACAAAAGGAGGAAAAAAATGTTCCGCAAACCAGATTTTAAAACATGCCTGGTGTTTATTCCCATAGTTATTGTCATCGGTTTACTGGCCGGATGTGCGGCAAAGACCGCCGATCCATGGGGTGACCCAGAAACAGGTCTGATCCTTCAGTATCGAATGACGGAAAACCAGGTCGTGAAGTACCAGATATCTGCCGAACAAATTCAGAATATGGAAGTTATGGGCCAGTCAATTGATACCCAAAGCTCAAGCGAAAGTGGATTCTCGATTAAATCAAAAGGCCTTCAGGAGGGCAATCTTATTCTCGGAGTGACCATTGATTCTATGAGTATAAATATCTCCAGTCCCCAAGGGGAGCTATCACCTGATATGAGCACTGTTGTGGGAAAAAGTTTTGACATGACACTTTCTCCCTTGGGAAAAGAATTGGATGTATCCGGGGCTGAAGCTATTGAGTATGATATGGGCGCTGCCGGAACACGCAGTATTGGTTCAAACTTCCAGGCCGCATTTCCTGACTTAGCAGGAAAACCAGTAAAAATCGGAGACACATGGACGAGCACAGACACCATCACTGAAAAGACAGATGAGGTTGAAGTCCAAATCAATTTTGAAAGCGTGAACACACTGGAGGGATTCGAAACCGTTGATGGATTTGAATGTATTAAAGTGACAGCTAATGTCACAGGGACAGTTGAAGGAAAAGGAGAACAGATGGGTTTGCAGTTAGCCATAGAAGGAGAGGTGCAGGGCAAGGGGACATGGTATTTTGCCTACAAAGAGGGCATCTTTGTCAAGGATACAACCAATATCTTTACAGATGCGACCATTTCAACAAGCGGTGCTCAGGCTATGACTATTCCGATGAACCAGGAAATGAAGATGGAAACGAAACTTGTGAAATAGCCTGTCGAGTGAGCTGAGAAAGCGATATTATATTTCCAGACAATAGAAATAATTTGAGAGGTTTCTTGTTCCTGGTTAACTCTGAAGAATGATTTTTACTGTGTTTCAAATTGTATGTTTTGAAGTGCAATCCTTTTTTTGCCCGGGAGACGGTTAATTGAAAAAATATATTTTTTGGAGCGTCCTCCACAATAATAAAAATATTGCTCTGACTGAGGACTTGTCCAAATATGCCCAAGGAGAGACATTCTGGAAGGCAGTGTTGAGCCTCTGCGAGACGCTCCAAGAGTGTATTCCGTCCTCGACGATGGAGGAAAGCGATTTCAATGCCCGCTTAAAGATGTATTACGAGACCGGAGTCAATAAAGTGGAGATATTCGTCGAACAGGAGAACAAACGGTATGCTGTTCGGTGCGCCAACAGCCGCAGTTTTTTTGATGCCAATGACGAGCAGGATGCCTTGTTTAAATATGTTGGAGTGAGGGCCAAAACCTCATCTGTCAATACAGGAGACCCGACTTAAATCTGAGCTCTTTATACCTTCCCATAAACAGAAATAGCCATAAGCTCGAGGATTGGAAAATGGAGACTTTTACAGGTTTAAAAGAATTCGTGGATAACCCTTATTACCTTGAACAAAGGCAAAAATCATTGAGATTCCTGGACATGAGCACGATTGATGCGCCCATAATCGATATAATTGAGGGTTTCACCAGATTATCCTATTGCTTTACCTTACAGAGTTGCTTCGGACATTTTGTGTACAAGGATCAGGAGGACGAAGGGAACACAGAACCTTTGCCAGTCTCAGAAAAGATAACAACTGTCAAATACAGAATAGCCTACATAGCGTTGTGCCTCGAAGACAGTGATGCGGGAAGACAATTATTTCACGAGCTGAGTCGAGTGCCTCTCATAAACCCGGATTTCATTCAATTCGCGTGCGCTGAATGGTTCTGGAAAGACTACCTCAATTCTTATGCGCTTCAGGTTGAGCCGGAAAGATACAAGACAAAAGACAGATGCACGGTCAGCTACCATGAAGCGTTGCTCATAGAAAAGGTGAGGAATGAATTCTTTGCTGAAATAAAAAGAATCATCACTAAGAGACTGATAGGGGTAAAATAGGTCGAGTCGCACTTCACTCTCATTCCCTTGAGGGATTTATTCAAAGTTTCCCTGCAAAAGAATCCAGATTTCTTACAGCTTTTTCAGGATTGTTTAAGTTGTGCGCCAGGGGCCTCGTCCTTATAATATCTATAAGGCTTGAGAGACAGATATCTTGCACAAGAGAGATAAGTCATGATAAAAAATCCTTTTAGTGAGTGTGAAGTCTTAAGGATCTCAATCGGCCTGGGAATCGTGGTTCTCCTGTGTGGCTTATTCAGTTGCGGAAATTCCGGGGAGATTTCGGAGGACGAGCCTCTTCCAAACGCTGAGATGGCTGATGCCCTGGAGATGGAAGGAGAAGAGATATTCTATGATGATGGCACAATTGACGGTCAACATTCACCCTGGGTTGATGAAACAGGCGGGCAGCTTGCCGTTGTGTTCACTCCGCCGTATTATCCGGCAATTCTGACTAAAGTCCGGTATTTCGTCAGTTTTGGAGGTTTCCCGACAACCAAATTTCGTGTGAGAGTCTATGAAGCCACGGTAGCTGATGGTCCAGATGACGGAAAAGATCTTTTGACATCTGGGCTGACGACTGCGGCAAATTCTGGATTCCGGTGGGTGGAAGTGGACCTTTCTGACCAGAATATCCTTATCACGAGCGGTGACTTTTGTGTTTCCATGGAATGGCTCACAGCCCCCGGAGCCGAAGGCAAGAACGCACAGTTTATTGGGGTGGACTATACAGAACCAGGTAATAGACGAAGTTGGTGGAAGACCAGCTCAAGTCATGGTTGGACAAGAATAGAGAGCGTTGGTGACATTGGGGACCGGGATATCATGATCAGGGCGGTGATTGTGAAGAAAGAGTCTGATCAAGCGGACGAACGACCCTGAAACAAAATAAAAGGGCAGGATTCGAATCCTGCTCTTTTTTTGCAGGTATTCGAGCGTTGCGATAAAAACTCGTCATCTAGGAAAACGACAGGGAGTAGACTGAACAGGAAGTATGTTTATAGGTTTCGGCGACCTTATAAAGATTGCCATTCTCATTGTCGGGATATTATGGTGTAAAGAAATATTTGGCCGCTTTCGAAGCGATTTGGCCGAGTTTAAGAATTCAAAGGACAGCACCGCAAGGCCGGTCATCCTCTTTTTTTGGGCGATAACACTTGGCTTTATCCTTTTCGCCCTCAATTTTGTTTGGGGCCTCGTTAAGCGTTTTATTTGGCCGATGGGTCGATAATCATCATCCCTCGAACTCGTCCTTGAATTGATCCGGAAGTCAAATCCCAAAAAATCTTCCGTTTTTCCCTCAATAGCCACTCTATTATTACAGTTTGATTTCGAGTGCAGGGTAGAGATCGAAAGCCAAAGAGAGCTGGGAATTTTCGACAAAGAGTTGTTAATCGCACCAAGAAAAGCATAAAATATAAAATATATGAAAAATAAAATATGAAATATATGTCTAATGGTGTGTGCCTAGCCATTTGCTCGTTCATTGTGACTCAATGAACAGAACAGTCAAAATGTAGAGGTTTGGAGAAGAGAACTGAAACGGTTTCTTCAAGTGAGCTGTTTTCCCCAATAGAAGACGGCCCCTCATTGAAGTGAAGCGTTCAGAGGACAGGGCGCGACAGCACTAGAACGGCGGTTCGATTTATAAAGTATAAGGAGTCAATGATGAAAAAAGACAAGAATGTGTTTTTCATAGCTGTTATCGTATTGGCAGGTGTATTATTTATCTCTAACTGTGACGGCGGCAAAGGAGAGGGAGAGCTGCCTGGGACGCCATGGATTGAATTGTATTATGTGATGAATAGAGAAGTGGGGATAACCTGGGCTGTGGTGGACAATGCGGGTTCGTACAATCTGTACTGGAACAACACAGGAGGAGTGACCACTTCGGATAACGCCATTACGAACCTTCTTTCTTCTTTCACAGGGATCGTTTACAGACATAACGCATTGAGTTTGTTTAAGACCTATTACTATATGGTCACTGCAGAGAATAGTACGGGAGAGAGCTCACCCTCGAATGAAGTGAGCGCGGTTCCTGTCGCTGTTCCTGAAGAGTATCAGAAAATGATTGCCTCGGATTTCGCGGACATGGATCATTTTGGCTTTTCCACCTCCATGAGTGGCGAAAACATCCTCGTCGGGGCTCCGAACAAAGACGATGCAGGGTCTGATAGCGGAGCGGCTTATGTTTTCGTTCGATATGAGGATGATTTCTACTGGGCGCCATTAGTGACACTGACGGCCTCGGATGCTCAAGCCGGGGATGAGTTTGGTCGTTCTGTTGCCCTTACCAGTGATTATGCCGTCGTCGGTGCGCCTTATCAAGACAGCGGAGGATCAGATCGTGGAGCCGCGTATGTATATGGGCAGGACCATGGGGGGGATGATACCTGGGGACAAGTCGCAAAGCTGACGGCCTCGGGTGCCCAAGACGGGGATGAGTTCGGCAGTTCTGTCAGTATTAGTGGTGACCATGCCATCGTCGGGGCACAATATGAAGACAGTGGAGGACTAAGCAGTGGAGCGGCGTACATTTATTGGCGGGACCAGGGCGGGGCTGATAACTGGGGAGAAGTCATGAAGCTGACAGCCTTGGATGCCGCCGCTGGAGACCTGTTTGGTTATTCTGTGGCCATAGACGGTGATTATGCTGTGGTCGGTGCATATTCTGAAGATGGCGCAGGAACCGATTGCGGAGCGGTTTATGTTTATTGGCGGAATCAAGGTGGGGCTGACAACTGGGGAGAAGTCGTGAAGCTGACAGCTTCGGATGCTGAGGATTCGGATCAGTTTGGTAGTTCAGTGGCTATAGACGGTGATTATGTTATAGTCGGTGCAATGGGGGAAGATAGCGCAGGGACGGATCGCGGGGCGGCCTACGTCTTTTATCGGAATCAGGGAGGGACAGATAACTGGGGAGAGGTGGTGAAACTCACTGCTTCAGATGCTGAGGATCTGGATGCATTTGGTGGTTCTGTTTCCATAGATGGTGATTATGTTGTGGTCGGCGCGTTTTATGAAGACGGTAGTGGGGGGAATAATCGTGGGGCAGCTTACATTTTCGGGCGAAACTCAGGCGGCCAGGATATCTGGGGGCAAGTGATAAAGATTGCTGCTTCGGATATTGATGATGGAGATAATTTTGGCTTTTCTGTCGATATAGACGGTGATTTTGCGGTAATTGCTGTCCCTTATGAAGAAACTACAGGGAATGCTGACCGAGGAGCGATTTATATTTTTTAAGACCTTTCAGTTCGTATTGAAAAAGCATCAGCTCCACTTCTTTGAATCTAATCCATTCCTGAATATTTTCTTATATTCTCCTCTTCCCATTCAGCGTAACCGTATTTTAATGCTGTTTTATACAATATGGACACAATGCTCTTCTTTTCATCCTCTGAAAAATATTCTGCCCAACGGGATTTTCTATTTTGCTTGACGACTTCACCGACTTTTATTCTCTCTCTGTGGGAAGAGTTCGAGCTTGCAGGAATAGAATGGACAGTTGGGGTGCATAAGGAATCCGAAAAATTGATTTCCAGAAACTCACAGATAGTCTTCAAGTTCTCTGAAAGACTATTGATGAGATTTTCATAATGTATGATCAGATAACGTCCTTGACCCAATTGACTCCTGTTCTTCCATCCAAGATCGAGCAAAGATTTGATACGAGAAGCTCCATCTGTGGCATTAAAACGTGATTTTCTTAGTAGTGAGAATTTTTTCAAAGAGACTAAATTCTCCAAAGGATCGCGGATAATATGGATGAATTTCGCATCGGGAAATCTTACTAAAATGGAGTCGATATATTCTTCATTTCCAGGGGTCTTTTCGACCCAGTATCTGGTTTGATTCTCCATGCCAGCCGCTGCGTACATGGCT
>JASFPJ010000142.1:0-7848 GCA_050116035.1 Candidatus Aminicenantota bacterium
TTTTGAGGCCGCTTCTGCCACTTTTTCTCGCCATGCTTATCGCCCTCCTTCTGGTGACATTTATCCCCGCAGTCAGCCTGTTTCTGCCAAGACTGTTCGGATATTAGGGAACGTTCCTAAAGAAAAAGGGGACAGGCTACTTTTTTGGAGAAAAGGGACAGTCCCAATTTTACTTAACCGAAGGACTGAAAGGGACCGTCCCTGAAAAAAGTAGCCTGTCCCCCTTTTCTCTTTTTCTTTTGGAACGTCCCCATATTGCATATTGATTGACATCATTGACTCTTTGGGGTATAGCTGATATTCTTAATTCTAAGCTTCCTAAGGATCCTCCTTGTATGATTTGCCCGAAATGCAAAGCCGAAAATCCTGAGAACAGTCGTTTCTGTAACCACTGTGCCTCGCCCCTTCTTTCTTATGAAGATATTTCCGGAGTCCACACGAAAACTCTCCAAACCTCTTTCCCGGAATTAACCAGAGGGACTACTTTTGCCAAAAGGTATGAACTCATCGAAGAGTTGGGAAAAGGCGGAATGGGAAGCGTCTACAAAGTATTCGATACCAAGATCAAGGAAGAAGTCGCCTTGAAATTCTTGAACCCTGATATCGCTTCGGATGAGAGAACCATTGCCCGCTTCAGCAACGAGCTGAAATTCGCGCGCAAGATTATCCATAAAAATGTCTGCCGCATGTATGATTTGAATGAAGAAGAAGGAACCCATTACATCACCATGGAATACGTGCCAGGTGAAGATTTGAAGAGCATGCTCAGGATGACGAAACAATTAAGCGTGGGAACAGCCATCAGCATAACCAAGCAGGTGTGTGAAGGGCTGATTGAGGCGCATAAGAGAGGAGTTGTACACAGGGACTTGAAACCCAGCAATATCATGATAGACAAGGAGGGGGATGTTCGCATCATGGATTTTGGAATTGCCCGCTCGAGTGAGTCGAAGGGAATCACAAGAGCGGGAAGGATGGTCGGAACTCCTGAATACATGTCTCCAGAACAGGTGGATGGGGCAGAAGCTGACCAGCGTTCCGATATCTATTCGTTAGGAGCCATCCTGTATGAAATGCTGACTGGAATGCAGCCCTACGAAGGTGAGAGTTCGTTAAGCATAGCCCTGAAGCATAAGACTGAGCCCACTCCAGATCCGAAAGAATTGAATGAACAGATTCCCAAAGAATTAAGCGATGTGGTCAAGAAATGTATGGAAAAAGACAAGAGGTACAGGTTTCAGACGGTTGAAGAACTTCTCTCAGAATTGACCGAAGTAGAGAAAAGTCTCACCTCGGCTGAATGGGTTATTCCTAGAAAGAAACCAAAAAAAAAGATGATAAATTTGAGAAAATGGACAAAGCCTCTTATCTATAGCGGCGCGGCTCTGCTCGCCATTGCTTTGATCACTGTGGGAATCTTTGTCCTCTTCGGAAAAAAGCGAGCCATAGACTCCATTGCTGTTCTTCCCTTCGAGAATGTCCATGCTGACCCGAATACAGAATACCTGAGTGATGGGATGACTGAAAGAATCATCAGTAAGCTGGCTCAGTTGCCTCAATTAAAGAAAGTGATTGCCCGCAGCTCGGTATTCCAATACAAGGGGCAGCCAATCGAACCCCAAACGGTGGGACGCGAACTTGGAGTCGATGCCGTGCTTGTCAGCCGGATGAGCAGACGTGGAGATGAGTTAACCATCAGCGTAGAGCTCATGAGAGTCAGCGACAATAGTCATATCTGGGGACAGGACTACACGCGGAACATTGCTGAAATTTTTACTGTTCAGGATGAAATCACGAATTCGATCGCAGATAATCTGCGCTTAAGGCTAACGGGTGAGGAGATTGAACGTTTGACCAGGCGCTATACTGAAAATCCAGACGCCTTTGTCGCCTATAACAAAGGCCGCTATTTCTGGAATAAGAGAACGGAAGAGGATCTGTGGAGAGCTATTGATTATTTTGAACAAGCGCTCCGGCATGATCCCAACTATGCGCACGCCTACACCGGGCTGTCGCAATCTTACCTTCTTCTTCCTGAATACGGAACCTACCCGCCCAATGAGGCGTATCCCAAAGTCAGAGAAAATGCTCTCAGGGCTCTGCAAATCGACGATATGCTTGCTGAAGCGCATGTCTCACTGGCTCAGGTCAAATGGCGGTATGAGTTTGATATAGAAAGTGCAGAAAAGGAATACCTGCGAGCCATTGAACTTGACCCGAACTATGCCACCGCCCATCACTGGTACGCTTATGATCTGATGTGTTGGGCTCGCCATGAGGAAGCTATCCGAGAAATAAGGAAAGCCCATGAACTTGATCCTCTCTCTCTTGTCATTAACAGAAATGTTGGGCAGGTTCTCTACCGAGCCCGCCACTTCGATGAAGCAGTCGTCGCCTTGCAGAGAACGCTCGAGATGAATCCGAGTTTCAGTTACATACATTTCCATCTGGGCTCTATATATTTGCAGAACCAGAGGTATGCGGAGGCCCTAGAGGAATTGGAGGCAGAAAGGGATATTGCAAGAGGCTGGCGCACTCACATCGAAGCCTGGATTGGGATCACCTATGCGGAGATGGGCGATAGAGAAAAAGCACAGGAAATATTGGAGGAATTAATAACTAAGTCGGAACAAATGTATGTGGCGCCGACTTTGATCGCTATTTTGTATTTTTCTCTTGGCGAAGACGATCAGGGTTTTCAGATGTTGGAAGAAGCGTACAGAGTGTATGATAACTGGGTACGTCTGCTCAAGGTTGAACCAATATTCGATCGAGTTCGCTCCGACCCGAGATTTGAAGAAATGTTGAGTAAGAGAGGGTTTAAAAAATAATTTTTTTTATTTACTTTTATGATTCATTTGATTACGATATTACCAATTATAAAGAAATCCGATGATTGGAACAGGCCACAGACTCGATAAGATTGTCGAAAGCAGCGTACAGTTGAAGCATGTGCGCAAAGAAGATTTGCAGTTTGGAGATATGGTCCTCATCACGACCCGCAATTCATTGTACTCTGTCTATGTCCTTGATGCCGAGCATTATATTGTGTCCGGAGGATGGTTTGACCGCAAAGGGCTGTCACCCGTGAAGGCTTCCATTGCTGGCTGCACATGGGGAGGCAACATCATCAAAGTTGATACTCTCGCAGCCTGTGGTTTGCGTCTTGAATTCGGCAACCGAGTTCTCACTACGACCATCCAGAAAGTCGCGGTGGTCCGCGGCAGCGGTAACTAACAGGGGCATTAATCCCAGAACAACTTCTTAACTTCCGATTTTCTCCTTACTCTTGAGCGCAGTCGAGAATCATTCACTGTGATTGCTCTCAGTATCTAAAATTCATATTTATATTTATCTCAATTGACAAACAATAGGTCTATTTGTAGAATCGAACTAAAGAAATGCAAAGGAGGGTAAAATGAAGATTAAGATTTTAGTCTGTGTGTTTCTCTGTCTTGTGCTGTTTGGTGCCGGGGGAGTTCAGTTCAGCCGCGCCAAAGCCGTGGCTTCTATCCAGGAGGATCCTGAAATGACCGAGCTCAAAGAAAAACAAAAATACACCATGATGGATATCGGTACGATCGCCAGCGCTCTAGTCGATTATGTCTCAGACCACGGAGTTTTACCCCAACAGGACGGAACATATGATGAAGATAGTGAATTTTACAGAGCGCTCTGTCCATTTTATGTAAAGGTTCTTCCAGTAACAGATAGCTGGGGCCATAAATATAGAGTGTATTGCGGCGAGACCATCAACGGAAAATACGGAATTTCAGGCTGTGCGGGAGATGATTTCATGGCGGTATCATTTGGACAGGATGGGAAAGAGGAAGATTGGGAATTTGATGCAAGCAATCCAGGGGCGGGCCTTTATGAAATAGAGTCTGCAGAGGATTTCGACAAAGACCTGATCATGTGGAATGGAAGCTGGATCCGTGCACCTTGGGGGAGAAGAAGATAACTCCGTCCTATTTTGATTTTTCAATCAGATCGATCACAAAATCCAGTTCAACATCCTTCCCGCTCAGAAGATCTTGTATTGTCGGTGAAAAAGGATAATCAGGTATGATTCCTCTATCTGGAGGGTAGCCAGAGACCGCCATTGAATATCTCACCAAAGGAATCCTCACTCGTATCCCGGTGTTTGGAAGTATAAGTGTTGGCATAAACCCAGATGTGTTGCCATAATAACCGGCCCCGCACTCTTCCCCCACAAACACCGCCTTTTTATGGAAGTGCAACACGGATGTACATTCGCCAGATGCAGAAAAACTGGCGCCGTTGATCAAAACGTAGACTTTACCTTTAAATGTGGGCTCAAGGGGTTTCTGGATTCCCAGGTTCGGATGGAACTGGACGTCAAAAGTCCCACTGTCATTTTTCTTGAATCTGTTCTCCGGAAGTTTTCTCTCTTCTGGAGGCACATTAGTATAGGTCAGAAAGGAGAATTCATTCTTTTTTACTCTCAAGTGTTCGTAATATTTAAATGGCTTGTCTATCAAATAGGCCACTGGTAATTTCCCATATAAATCTGAACCTCCTCCATTATTCCTGAGATCAATGACGAGGTTTTGAATATTCTTTTCCTTGAATTCTTTGAAGGATTTTCTAAGGAAAAGAGGATATGAGATCTTATCTCTTTGGTAAGGGCCATCTCCGAATGTTCTAATCGTCAATATGGCTGTGTCTCCTCTGTATTCCAATTCTATCGGAGGAAGATTTTTGGCAGCATCAGGATATCTTTCTTCAAAAATTCTATTCAACTCTGTCTGTGTGATCCCATCGACTTCTATTGTCTCTAGCTCATTATTATCTGGCTGCCTGTACACGATGGAGTAAGACGTCGTTCCACCAAACAAAAGGTTATATGTCTCTCCGAATCGAACTGTGCTTTCCAATTTCTTGTATTTAGATGTCTCTATATGCCCGTCAGAAGGAATCACTGTCAACATTTGTTCAAGGATTTCTGAAACGGGATGGTCATTGATGGAAGAGACCTCTCCACCCAAGGGTAAATCTTTATAATCACTGTAATTTCGGAAGATGTAAGTTTTATTGTCGATAAATCTCAGATTAAAAGGAATCAGAATCGGCTCTTTTTCCAGGTAGGATCTGTACGACAAAGAGGGCGTTATGCCAGTATGTCCGTCGTTGATATTGGCAATTAGAGGTGAAAGGAGCCTGCAATATTCGATTTCATTCATGGGTTGATCTATTTTTTTAAGAACGTTGTCAAACTGCCGGTCCAGTTCTTCCTTTGGGGTGTAATAATAGAGACCTCCATGCCCTTCCTCCAGTGCATCCCGGAGCAGCTTAAAATCAGATTTCAATTGTTCCGGAGTGAATTTTTTCTCCGGGTCGAATGTTTCATACGGACTTTCATGAGAGCTAACTGATAGGAAGGAAAGAAGAATGATGCAGAGAGATAGAAACAGAGTCAGTAATTTCCATTTTTTTAACACGATTGAATTCTCCTAAAGTGGATTATGCTTTTCCAGAATTCTCGACGATGAAGCCAGAGACCAGATTCAAAAGTTTTTCGAAATGCTCCGGATTGGAATAGAAGTGGTCGCAGCCTTTAATGATCTCCAGGCGGCAGTCCTCGATTAAGCGTGCGGTCTTTATGCTCTGCTCGATGGGGACGGTTTCGTCTTCATCCCCGTGCACGATTAATGCGGGAATTTTGATTTTCCTGGCTGCCTCATACGCATCCAATTCCTCCGCGTCTTCATAGAATGAATAGTTGAGCCGTCGCTTTTCTTCGTATTCGCTGTCGAGCTCAATATAGCCTTTATTTTTCCAGTCATTAATCTCCTCATCGCTGCGTCTTGTGTGCGCCATGCTCTTGTAATCGGAAACCGGAGATTTTAAGGCCAGAAGATACAAATCATCTGATTGTGAGGCAGTCAGTATACTGGCCAAACCACCAAAGCTTGAGCCCACAAGGCCAATTTTCTCATACCCTGATTTTTTCAGGAATTCTATGGCGTTCTGGACATCATCCACAGCTTCTGAAGTTGTGATTTCTTCGAAGTTTCCCTCGCTCTCTCCATGGGCGAAGAAGTCAAACCGAAATGTGGAGATTTCCTTATCGTTCAGCATCTCCTCCAACCGCATGTATGTTCTGCCGTCCTTGCTCGTGGAAAACCCATGGCACAAAATAATAATCGGCTTCCATTGGTCATTCGTCGGGTTCGATAGGACACCGCAAAGCCGGATTCCCTGGCTGTTTTCAAAGAAGACTTTGTCTTTCATCCTTGATTTTATAGAAATTCAAACATCAAAATATTTTCCAGTGAATTTTGAACGAGCGTCTTTTAAAAGTCAAGGCAGTCACAGGCCAAGTATTTCTATTACTGGGAATGGCATTCTTACACACATCATAAATGCCTTGACAATAATTCTCAAAAATATTAATTTGGAATCTCTTATTTGGGGTGTTCACCTGAGGGAGTGGACAGAATGATGATGAGGAACCTCAGCTCTCAATCTCCGTTTTCATTGGTTTATCTGTTGCAGTTTAACATGATCAACCTGAAAATCTACTGCCAGATACTGAATATTAAAAAGTAAGTCCAGAGTCCCATACGCCAGCCTCTTCCTCAGGAAACACTGATTTGAGGATTTGGCAGTGGGGATCTTCAAAATTGTGTGGGGCTCACATGGACTTAGAAATCCAAATGTAGGGGGTTGATATGATACAAATTATGAAGCCAACAGGGAGATTTCTCCTTATAAGCGTACTCCTGCTTATTTTTGTGCTGAGTTCGGCAGCTCAAGAGACAACAATGAAGACCATCTCCTGTCCTGATTGTGGCTCTGTTAATGAATGGTCGAATGATTTCTGTGATAATTGCTGGGCTTTACTTGCAGGAAGAAAAAAAGAATCACAGGAAAAAAACGTGGAACCAGAGGCGAAAGCCACTGCGAATGGCCGTCTCAACTCCTCAGTGAATTTAGAGAAGAACGTGAAGACCAGAAAAGGGAGGTCAACCCAGGAGGAATCAGGAGAAGAGGCCGCTAAAGAGCTTGTCGATCCAAAGCGCCTGTTTGTCATCCCGATCGCGGATGTCCTTCGTTCGTTGGAAGTCAACCTCGGCGGAGGGACTTCCTTTGGCGTGAAGAAAGAGGAAACTCGACCATTTTTAGGACACATTAGACTTGGACTTGGGGGAGTGGCTGAGGTTGAGTTGAGTACCTTAGGCATTATAAACGAGCTTTCCGAGGGATCGCCAGTTATTCCCACAGCCGCTTTTAAATTACGATTTATTTCCGAGGGCAAATGGCGTCCAGCCGTGGCTGCCGCTTTGCGCAGTTCTCTTTGGCATACAGAAGAGAGAGATATTCCTTTGATGTTTCCCGCAAAGTTCCAGAAAAGGCTGTCAACGCTTTATTTGGTCGCCTCCAAAACCTTCAATGATGTGAGTGTGCATGCCGGTCTAAGCGTGAGTGACTTGCGGATAAGAACGACGACAACGATGGATGATCCGCTTTCCCCCACTCAGCCGGAAATCGATAGCACAGGTAAAGAATACTTCAATAAAAATCTATTCGGTCCCTTTGTTGGCCTGAAGGTGGAGCTTAATCCGAAGACCTTTTTGATGATGGAGCTGGAACAGATTGCAGCTTATAAATTTGATGAGACGACATTTGTCGTGTCCGAGGATGATATCGACGTCGAATGGATGGGAATAACCGGGGTTCGATTCTTCTTTGTTAACTGGTTATCGTTGGATGCGGGTGTTATGTTTAGAAGCGACTACCATGGTATCGGGGATGCCCATATCCAAGCAGGTTTGAATATTTGCTTTTCATTATCGAGTATCGGAAAAATTTTATGGGGAGACT
>JASFPJ010000143.1:0-7839 GCA_050116035.1 Candidatus Aminicenantota bacterium
CATTATAGTCTCGATCTACACCATGCTCGGAGGATTCCGTGCAGCCGTCATCACGGATGCTATCCAGGGATTTCTGATCATCACATTTTCTTTCATCCTCATCCCCATCGGCTTGGCCAAGATCGGAGGTTTTTCGGGACTTCATGCCTCTGTGCCTGACTACATGTTCGAACTCTTCGGCTCTGTGACCATGAGTGAGTACGCCTGGTATACGATACTGGCGATGGTTCTCGCCAACCTCGTCTCCATCGTCGCGGTGGCTCCCGGTATGCAGACGGCCGGCTCAGCCAAAAATGAGATGACCGCGCGTTTCGGGATGATCGGCGGCATGTTTTTCAAAAGATTCATCATGATCTTCTGGGCTCTGGCAGGCCTGCTGGCGATCGGACTCTATGCCGGGATGCTCCACGACCCTGACTTGATCTGGGGATTCATGTCCAAGGACCTGCTCTTCCCGGGAGCCATCGGCCTGATGCTCGTCGGGATTCTGGCGGCAAACATGTCCACACTCGATGCCAGTGCTGTGTCCTATTCCGCGCTTTTCATCAGAAACCTCTACGAACCTTTCCGGCCGAACAAATCTGAAAAGCACTATCTCTTTGTAGGCCGGATTGCCATAGCTGTGACGCTGTTCGGGGGAATAGCTGTGGCTCTTTTGATCAATAACTTGCTGGTGCTGTTCAAGTACATTATCTCTATACCAGCGATCTTTGGTGCCTCCATCTGGCTGGGCTTCGTCTGGCGAAGGCTGACAAAATCAGCCGTGTTCACGCAGGTGGTTATCTGCCTGCTCATTTACGCTGTCATTCCCAATCTTTTCCAGACCTTGAACTGGGCCAAGCACAACCCGTCTTTTCTGCGCGAAACCCAGCCCAAAACAGTGACTGTGACTGTGAGCGCTCTCAAGGACGATGTGGATAAAGGGAGAGCCGAGTTTATCGGCCAGTCGATAAAAAAAGAACACACGATCGAAGCCGTCGGCGTTTTCTTCGAGAACGTGGCCCGGACCGACCCGGCTGATCCCGACTCACCAAAAGTGGGATTGGGACGCTTTCATGCGGAAATCTGGGTGCTGAGCTGGTTCGGCATTGACTTCGCTTCTTGCACCAAAGCCCAACTCGTGGCTATCCGTTTCTTCTTTGATGCCCTGTTTCCCTTCTTCTTTCTTTTTCTCGTCTCATTCGTGACCAAACCGGCACCTAAGCCTCATCTGGACAGGTTTTTTGCCAGGCTGCATACTCCTGTTCAGAAAACTCCCGAGGAAGAAAAGAATGCGTTGGAGGATTCCTACAGGAATCCGGGAAAATTCGAAAAAGACAAGTTATTCCCTGGATCGAACTGGGAAATTCTCAAACCCACCAAGACCGATTATCTGGGATTTGGCGGAAGCTGGATTCTGGTGGGTGTGATCATCCTGCTTCTTTGGGTGATGACTTCGATAAAATAGGTGTAAAAAAGCAAAAAAGATTCATCTCCGTCCTGAAGAGTTCGCTTCGTTAATCAGCTATTTTTTAATCCACCTGGATTATTCACGAGTCGAGGTTGCTGTAGACTCCGTTGCGAAGAGCGTAGCGAATGTGGCAATCTCATGCTGGTCGCGGAGAATGATGAGATCACCACGCTCTCTTCGATTGCTCGTGATGACGTGGTTCACCACCGCGATTGGGCCGCAACAAAGCAGACATCGTTGCGAGGAGAGAAGCGACAGCGGCGATTTTATTCAAACTAAAGGTTGAGATTGCCACATTCCCTTCGGTCACTCGCAATGACATCGCTTTGCTTAATGCTAACGTTTGTTATCCAGTGGCTCGCGATGACAATTTTTTTTAAAGAAAAGGTCGTCAGATTTGCTCGCCCAAAGGGTAAAAGATGCCGGCATATTATGATGATTATTTTTCCTTAAGAGGTTTTTATGCACAGAAGTCGGCCTATTTTATGAATAATTCAGGTCCATTAGTATCTGCATTTTCTGGCTTCATCCGCGTACGCTTCGAGCAGCTCTGCCTCCGCATCGAAAAAATGGTCTGAAGGTGCCAGGATGAAGCCGCCTCCCTCCCCTGCTTCGTCAAAACATTGGCGGACCGCTCGTCTTGTTACCTCAGGAGCGCAGTCTTTCAAGTAATGAAACTGGTCAAAACCACCGATCATGCACACTCTGTGCCCGATCCTCCTCTTCGCTTCGCTCAAATCCACATCTCCACCCATGGCCGATGGTGTAAACGTCTCCATGGCATCCGGATTCATATCCGCGATCATCTCCAGGATGGGCATCATGCCTCCGCAGGTATGATAGACGACTCTCTGTCCTGCCTGATGGGCCAACTCAGTCAGCTCTGCATCATAGGGAGCGACAAATTCCGCGAAGATCTTCGGGGAAATGACTGTGGAGGAGGCATCCCCTCCACCGTGCTCGATAAGGTCAAACCGTGCTCCCTCCATGGATTGGATAAAATGCTTTTTTCTCTCCATTAAAATTCTCAAGAATGAATGAACCCATTCTGGATCATCAAAAGTTTCCAGTATGAGCTCTTTGATTCCATATAAGACGGCAGCATCCTGCCAGCAACCGGCTTGGCCGTAAACATCGAACCCAGGAATCAATCCACGAATCATGCCGCGATCACCGAACGAATCCGCTTCTTTATTGACTCCTTCCACATCACAAATTGGAAGTGTCGCGTATTTGGCAAAGATATCAATATCCGACTTTTCCTTGATCATTCGTTCAGTCACCCAGGTGGTGTGTTCATTGCTCTTCAAGACCATGGAGAGAGTCCTCTCAGGGGTGATGAATTCATACTGGATGGCCTGATATTCCCGGTCAGGAAGGTGCACTGTTCTGATTTGCCAGTTATCCGAACAGATGCGGGGGGCCTCTAAAAAACCTAATTCTCCCTGTTCCGGGTCCACATATTCCCTTCGGGCAGGGTCAGGTTTATGGGCGACGACCCATTGGATGGGGTCCAGCCCGAACCGGTCGAAAAAGTCCTGGCAAGACACTCCATTCATGTAAGTTTTCAGAAAATACGGCAAAACATGATGAGTCGTCACCGGAAGTCGGTCAGGTTTATTCCTGTCCAATGCTTTCAGGAACCTTTTTTTCGAAGTCATTTCCGTTTATCCAGCCAAAATCAGCGTTTGACTCTATCTTCCCTTCCCCACTTCACTACGATGAAGGAATGGCGCGAAAAATCTGAAGGGAGCGAAGCTATTTCCGTGTATTTCACTCATTAATTACTTGCACAAAACAGAGAGATAAAGGCATGAAAGAGAAAAACGACCTATTCATAAAAATATTTCAAGGCATATTTTCTGAAAGAGGTCCCTTTCGATGAGCGGGTATACAGAAAATTGTTTCTGTCCATGTGGATGGCATGAGCCGGTTCAGGCAGAGTGAATGTAGTCAGGTATTGACCATTTTCTCTGAGGACATAGACATCTCGATTGGGATTTTCAGAGAGATGACCGCCCAAAATCAGTATGTAACCCCGGTTGTCCAGAGCGATTGCCTTGTATGCGGCCTCAACGGGATATTCCCCGAAAGCGGGATTTGGATCTTTCTCTTCTCGCATCCGCACCCTTCTGTTGTCCAATAAACTCTGGGTCCAGAGGATTTCTCCTTCACTATCCAGTTTTTCAATCTTATCTTCCCAGTTATAAGCCACAACGAATTCACCTCTTCTGTCCACGACAAAACTAACCATATTCATCATCGTGAGTCTTCTTCCTCTGGCGTAAATTATATTTTCAGTCTCTTCAGTCTCAATATCATAGATGTATATGCAATAGATGGCCCTTCCTTCTTCATATTCCCTCTTCAGAGCTGTGACAGCCATCTGCACCTCAGAAATGATATGCATATCCGTGACAGTGAATGGGATGGGAATTTCCCTTTCATACTCTAAGTCCTGGTTATAAACAAGAATCCCGGGGCTCGACACTTCAGAAACATACAGTTTCTTGTTGTGATATTTAATCAGACTGGGACCCTGCAGCCCCACAGGTCTTCGGCCTTTGAGCCCTGTTTCTTTTATCAATTCTCCGATTCTATCAAATTTCCTGATAAGATTATTCCTTAAATCAGTAATGTAGATATTATCTTCATCGTCCACTGTCAGCCCTGGACGCTGATAAAGCAAATCCTCATGTGAATCTCCGATCACCAGCACTTCCTCAATGTAGACGCTCAACTGAGTCTGGGCTGATAAAAGGATGAACAAACTGAAAACAAGGGTGAAAACCAAACCTAATCTCAAACACTTCATTCCTGACTTCATCCTGTTCAAGCGATTCTTTCTGATTTTACTCTTCTCTTTCATATTGTCACTAAATGTGAAAAGGTTAGCGTTTTATCTAACGATTTTTCCAGCTGGGGCGTGAAAATGAACCGGTCGATCTGACAGGCAATCTCTGACCTAAAGAGCCTCCTCTGTCTTATCTCACTATTCGCACCACTGTCCAGAGACCCAAAACCAGAAGCGTCAGCGTGCTGTAGACCCATCGTGTCCGTAGGCTTCCTAAGCCATCCACTTTCCGGCCCAACCAGTATCCCAGCGGCACGATTCCAGAAGCGGCAGCAGCCACAAAGCTCCCACTGATGAATACATGATCCAGCGCTTTCGGAAAGCCTGCGGCAATCCAGTATTCATTGCGGAGAATCCAAGTCATGACAAGAGCAAAAAGAGCATTCCCCATATAGGCACTGGTTATTCCTGTCAGGCTGCTCCTGAGAAAAAACTTGCGCCCTTCCTTCATCAAGAGAGACGAGGCCAAGTCAAAAGCCATGCCGATAAAAACAATTCCCCAGATGTGACAGAAAAACGGGGCGGCGTTCACCATTCTGTACAAGGCAGCGACACATCCGATGAGAGTCGAGGAGCCTGGTTTATTCAGAAACCCTCTTCCCAGAGATAAAATCACTAAAGCCCATACAGTCAATAATACAGAGGCATAGGGCACGTCCAAAGCGTAGAGCCCTTCACCGGCGACGACTTCACTCAGCCCCCAGAGCGAGGCGAAAAAAAGCAGCCAAACCAACTGCCATGGCCTTTTCATCTCGGTCTCCTTCCCAAAACGGATCATTCACTCCAGCAGGATAACTAAGAACTATATATTGAAAAAAAGAAAATTTCCAGTTCAAATTTAGAATTCAGGGAACGCTCCCCAAGAAAAAGGGGACAGGCCCCTTTTTTTACTTTTTCTTACTTATCAATTTACCAACACAAAACAAATAGATTAGGATTAATGAACTAAGGTGGCACCTTGGGGAACGTCCCCATATTGTCTTGATATTTGTGTGTGAGTGTGTATACAATCTAACATCCAAAAAAAACCAGCTTGACATGAATCCTCCTCTGCTTCACGGATACCACGGGAAAATCCTCGAGGTTGACCTGTCCGGAAGCCGGATCCAGAGTATTCCACTCGATCCCGGTGTGATAGAAGAATATCTTGGGGGAAGAGGTCTGGCGACTCGCATTTTCATGGATGAGATTGATCCAAGATGTGATCCCCTTGGAGCAGACAATACACTGGTCATCGCCACATCCCCCCTGATTGGAACCCGAGCCCCAACAGCCTGTCGTGGACACATGGTTTTTAAATCTCCTTTAACCGGGTTGATCGGAAGTACGAACTGCGGCGGCACATGGGCCAACTTTTTCAAATCTTGCGGATACGATGTTCTCGTCATCAAAGGAAAAGCAGCTGAGCCTGTAATGATTGATATCGGTCCCGATGATGCCGAAATTATCCCAGCCAAAGATCTTTGGGGCTTGGATGTTCATCAAACAACCGAGAAGTTAACCGAACAAAGTGAACCGGGGAATCGCTCCCGCATACTCTGCATAGGACCTGCAGGCGAGAAACTCGTTCTGATCTCCTCCGTCATGAATGATAAGAATAGGGCCTATGGCCGTTCTGGTCCTGGCGCAGTACTCGGCAGCAAAAATCTCAAAGCCATTCGAATTTTCGGAAAAAAGAAAATCCAGATAAATGACAGTGACAAATTCCAATCCGGATTAGACCAGGCTCTTTATTTGATGAAGGCCGCTCCCATAACCAAACGCCTCATGCGAGAGCTCGGGACCTCCGGACTTCTCAAGCTCATCGATATCATGGACATGCTGCCTCATAAAAATTTCCAGGATAACCAACATGAAGACAATGACCTGGATAAAGTCTCGGGCGAGACTCTTCAGAAAAAAATCCTTGAACGACCGGGGGGATGCTTCGGCTGCCCGATTGCCTGCCAGCGCCATACGCAGCTTGCCGATAAAAAGGGCGAGGGGCCAGAATATGAAACCATCGTGATGACCGGTCTGGACTGTGGAATTTATGACCTCGAAGCCATCACTCTCGCCAACTACCGTCTTAATGAGCTGGGAATAGACACGATCAGCTTTGGAGGAACATTAGCCTGTGCCATGGAGCTCTTCGAGCGAGGCACCATCACTCCTGAGGATACGCAGGGGGATAAACTCCATTTCGGGGATGGAGAAGTCCTCAAGAAAATGGTAGAACTCACGGCTAACAGAAAAGGCATCGGAGATAAACTCGCAGATGGCTCTTTTCGCCTGGCCAGCGCATTTAACCATCCGGAATACTCGATGACTGTGAAAAAACTGGAAATTCCAGCCTACGATCCCCGCGCCTCATTCACTCAAGCCCTGGGTTACATGACATCTCCGACCGGCGCTTGCCACCTTAGAGGCGGCTATGCTGTCTCTCTCGCCTTTTTCGGAGGAACACGAGAAATCCCTCGCTTCAGCCAGCTGCAGTCCCCGATCGCTATCATGAACATGCAAAACCTCGGTATTATACAAGACTGCCTGGGCATATGCCGCTTCACAGGCTTTGCTTTTTCCGCTGAACCCTGGTCTCGGATGGTGAGCGCCACTACAGGCCTGGATTTCTCCACATCCAGGCTGGAAGAGATAGCGAACAGGATCGCCACGATGGAGAGGGCTTTCAACCTTGCCGCAGGAATGGACCCTGAAGAGGATACCTTACCCGAACGCTTCAGTGCCGAATCCATCAAGGTGGAGGGAAAAGAAATGCATATCCCCAAAGAAGCGATGAACAAGATGAAATCCGACTATTATCAAGTTCGGGGATGGGATAGACGCGGAAGACCTTCCCAGACTCTTCTCAAATCTTTGAACAAAAAGGGATAGAGACCATGACAACGAAAAAATGGAAGGCCAGCGAAGAGCTCATCCGCCTGTTCCAGGCTGTGGGACGGGCATCGCTCCTGTATGACATCCAGGACAGCCACAGCGGCAATATGGCCGTCCAATGGAAGGACGAGAAGGGAAAAACGAAAATGGCCATCACCTCCACCGGCTCCCAGAAGGGAGATATCGAGCCCAGTCAGATCTGCTTTCTCTCACCTTCAGAGACTGATTTTGGATACTATAAGGCCTCATCCGAAACAGATATCCATGCCCGTATTCTTTCCCAAAAGGAGGCACGCGCCTCGATGCACTGCCATACAAAAGAGCTCATCATCGCCACGCTGGACGATGAAGACAAACCCAATCAGCCAGAACCTTTTATCCCGGTTGATCCTCTCGGCCATTATCATCTTGGAGGCCAGGTGCCGGTCGACTGGTTTGCAGTCCCGAGTGGGTCTACTGAGATGACGAACACGATTCCGGAACGGCTGGCCCAACATCCAGTCACTGTGGTTCAGGCCCACGGCGCTTTTTCAAGGGGCCGGACCCTCAAGGAAGCTTTTTTCTTAATCTGCGTGGCGAACAATTCCGGCGCTGTCGTTCGACTAGCCAGCAAGCTACGCCTGGATATCACAAAACTGAGGCAAACCATTCAATCCGATCC
>JASFPJ010000144.1:0-7786 GCA_050116035.1 Candidatus Aminicenantota bacterium
CTCAAATGTGGAGCAGGCAAAACTGGCTATTCTCGAGGAAATCAGCTTGAGAAAAGCAAGGGATCCTTATCTAGAAGCTTCCTGGCATTTTGATCGGCTTCTCTACGGCAATTTTGCCTTCGGTCATCCTGTCCTCGGAAGCGAATATGATTTGAGAACCCTGACAGTCCAGGATGTGAGAGAATTCTACGAAAAGTTTTATACACCCAATAATGCGGTTCTCTCGATTGTCGGAAATATCGATCGGGAAAAAACTTTAGAAGACATCCGAAGATATTTTGAAACAATTCCGGAAGGAGAGCCCATCCCTCCGGTCCCCTTACCGAAATCCCCAGAGAAAAAATCAATCGTCGAATCGCTGCAAATCCCTCTGGCTCAATCTCCGGGTTTTCATCTAGGATACAGATTAACATCTCCCTCTGCAGATGACTTCTATGTGCTGTCCATCATCGAATACATTCTTCTCAGAGGGATCTCATCCCGACTTCACAAAAGGCTGATCAAAAGAGAGAAACTCGTCCTGCAACTGAACGGCGGAATTGAGAAGAGGCAAGACCAGACGCGGTTAAAAATATTCGTCGTGAACAACAATCAATTCATGGTGCAACGATGTAAGAAAGCGATATTTTCGGAATTACACAAGCTAAAGACAAGCTTCGTCTCTGAAGATGAATTAAAAAAAGTGAAAAATATGTTTCGCAAAGATTATATCAGCCAATACAGCACATCTTTACCCAAAGCTCTTTTTCTTGCAGAGACGTTCCTTTCCAGAAATATTCTCCTGAATCCCACGGAGGAAATTGAAAAGTATATGGCCATCACGGCGAAGGACATAATCGGTGTCACAAACAGATACTTCGGTGTAGAAAGTGTTATTCTAGACATAAAAACAAAATGAAAGTGAAAAGCCGCCAGACAGCCATCTTCATTTTTTTGTTATTGTTCCAGATAGCCCTGTATTCTCCTCTTCCCTCTCAAGAAAGATTCCGCAGAACACCTCCAATCCCTGAGCCTTTTCCCACCCTGCAACTCCCAGAAATCCAACAGACATCCCTCTACAATGGCCTCAATCTTTGGGTGATCCCCCAGACCGAGGTTCCCATCATTAATCTCAAGATCATTGTGTTCGCCGGAGAAAGCTCTTCCCCCGAGAACCTTCCTGGCCTGGCCACTCTGACAGCCAACTCGATCAGCCGGGGAGTCTCGGACTTTTCTCCCTCAGAAATCGAAGAAAAGATAGAGTTCATCGGGGGCAATCTTTCAATTGATATCCATCCCGACTATTCTCTGCTCTCCTTTACTTTTTTGGAAGAGTATTTCGACGAGGCCTTAGACCTTGTGAGCAGAATGCTGATTCAACCCACACTCAATCGACGGGAAATCGACAGCGTGAGAACAACCATGTATTACGATTTGTTGGAGAAGAGCAGTGACCCTGATTTCATAGCAAAAAGACAACTGCTTCAGTCTCTCTTCAATAACCACGCATACGAGAAGAGCACTTTCAATGAAGACGGATTAAAAAATATTACCCAGAAAGACATCGCATCCTTTTTTTACAACAATTATCGACCGAATAATACTCATATTGTCTTCACTGGCAATCTCAACTTCAACACAGTCCACAGAGAAGCCAGGCGTTTTTTTAACAGATGGCAGAGGAGGGAAATGAATCATTCGACTCCTTCCTCTCCTGAGCCCCAAGAGAGCATGAAAGTCTGTTTCATCGAGACTCCTGGAGCCAAAGACGCCACTATTTATATGGGAAACATTGTCATGCCCGCCACCGATCCCGACATCTTTCCTCTTATAGTCATGAATCAAGTGCTCGGCGGGACACCAAACAGTCGCCTCTTCATGAATCTCAGGGAATCCAAACAATATGCGTACAATGCTTTCAGCAAAATCGAATTTTTTAAAAGCTGCAGTGTTTTTTCCATCCATGCACGGGTCAGACCGGAAGTCGTCGAATTATCGATCAAGGAAATTTTTAATGATATCGGACTCATCACAAACAAGAAAATTCCGAGTTTCGATATCGAACAAGCCAAATCCTATCTAATCGGAAATTTCCCACTGCAAATCGAAACGTATGATGACTTAACTACAAAAGTGGCCATACACAAAGCCCTTAATCTAGAAGATGAACACTGGAATAAATATTATGAAAACATCATGCTCATTAACTCAGAAAAAGTCTTCGAATTAGCCAAAAAGCTCCCTCTGATGTCTCCAGTCATCGTCGTCGCGGGAGATGGGGATATCGTCCTGAATCAATTTGGAGCATTTATAAAAGAGGTGGATATCTACAACGAAAAGGGAATTTACTTAGGAACGTATAAGTTTGATTAAGGAGATAAAAAATGAAACTTGTGGAGTGCGTGCCCAATTTCAGCGAGGGAAGAGACAGGGAGAAAATAAACACCATCACCAAAGAAATCGAGTCTACCTCTCAAGTCACACTTCTCGATGTGGATCCGGGCGAATCCACTAACCGGACAGTCGTTACTTTTATTGGAACCCCTGAAGGAGTCAAAGAGGCCGCTTTTAATGCGATCAAAAAAGCCTCGGAAGTCCTGGATATGAGCCAACACACAGGGGCTCACAGCCGGATTGGCGCCACAGACGTGTGCCCATTCGTTCCCGTATCTGGTGTGACGATGGAAGACTGTGTGCAGCTGGCCCATGAAGTCGGAGAAAGAGTAGCCAAGGAACTCAACATCCCTGTCTACCTGTATGAAGAAGCCGCACAGAAACCAGAGAGACGAAACCTGGCGACGATCAGGATAGGAGAATACGAGGGCCTCCCGGAAAAATTCAAGAATCCCGAATGGGCTCCTGATTACGGCAAGCCGGTTTTCAACCCGAAAACAGGAGCCACGGTGATCGGCGCCAGAGAATTTCTGATTGCCTACAACATCAACCTCAACACAAGGGATAGGAAACTTGCCCATGAGATCGCACTCAACATAAGAGAGAGAGGACGGGCCAAAAGGGACAAAAAGGGAAAGATCATAAGGGATGAAAACGGAAAAGCCATCAAGGTTCCCGGCAAGTTCAAGGAGGTTAAGGCTGTCGGATGGTACATCGAGGATTATGGAATCGCTCAAATCTCCATAAACTTCACCAATTATAAAATCTCACCTCCCCATATTGTTTTCGATGAAGTCCGGAAAGAAGCGGAAAAGCTCGGACTGAGAGCGACTGGCTGTGAGTTGGTGGGACTCATCCCCAAGGAAGCCATGCTCATGGCCGGAAGGCATTACCTGGATAAACAGGGAAAAAGCACCGGTGTGCCAGAGGAAGAGCTCATAAAGATAGCCGTTCTTTCTCTCGGCCTGAACGATGTCTCACCATTCGAGCCTGAGAAAAAAATCATCGAATACCAGTTTAAAGAAGTCGAAAACTCGCTGCTCGACCTCAACCTGAGGGAATTCGCCAACGAGCTCTCCATAGATTCCCCGGCTCCTGGAGGAGGAAGCACAGCTGCCTTGAGTGGAGCCTTATCCGCTGCGCTTTCCTCAATGGTCTCCAACCTCACAGTCGGTAAGAAGGAATACGAAAGCGTTCAGAAGGATGTGAAAAAATTGGCTGTGAGTGCTCAAGGTCTAAAGGATGAATTCCTCAGAGCTGTTGACCTGGATACCATGGCCTTCAACAAGGTCATGGATGCATTCAGGCTGCCCAAGAAAACGGATGAGCAAAAAGAACAAAAAGCACACGCCATAGAAAAAGCATCCCAGGAAGCCACATTGGTCCCTCTGGAAGTGCTCGAAAAAAGCATCGAAGCTTTGAAGCTGGCCAAAGAGGTTGTTCTCAAAGGGAACAAGAACTCATTGAGCGATGCCGGAGTGGCGGGACTCATGGCTCAAGCCGCTGCAGAAGGCGCCTATTACAATGTCAAGATTAACCTGCCCGGTCTCGAGGATGCGGATTTTAAATCAAAGACCAAAAAACAAGCCACGACACTCGTGAAAAAAGCCCGGACGCTCGGGGATGAATTGAGAGAAATCATCGAAAAAGAACTAAAGTAAATAGTTACAAAGCCAGATGAGAGATGTTATTGCGAGCAAGGCGTGGCAATCCCAACTTGATCAATCTAAAGAAGTAGAATTTCTTCATTCATGGCATAGATCTATCCAATTCAAAACACAGTATTTACATTTTGACTAGATAGATTCGAGAATGTTTTCTCATAATTTTTTAAAAGGATAGCTTGATTTATCTCAATGAGATTGCCACGCTTTGCTCGCAATGACCTTGAAGTGAAATTACCAAGCTGTAATCGCGATGACATAAACGAGAGACTGATACGCAGCGCTCACAACGATAGAGACGTGAAACGACTCCATTCCACCCGAATGAATACACACAGGAGGGCAGCTTGTTCTATCCGAAATGAGATAAAACTAGTTCACTCAGGAACAAGGCTAAACCTTGAATAATTATTTAATCACAGGGCCGCCACGCTGCGGAAAGACTACACTGATCCTCAAAGTCATCCAAAATCGGTCGCTTTCGGGTAAATTCGGTGGATTCATTACTGAGGAAATGAGAGAAAAGGGAGAGAGAATCGGGTTCAAGCTCATCTCTCTGCCGGACAAAAAAGAAGGATATCTGGCAAAGAAAAGCTTTGTATCTCCCTATCGTGTGGGAAAATACGGTGTGAACCTCAAAGATCTCGAAGATATCGGATGTTCAGCCATCGAAGACGCTCTTGATTCAAACAAAACTGTCATTGTGGATGAGATTGGCAAGATGGAGCTTTTTTCAGAAAAATTTAAAAATTCTCTGCTCAAGGCACTGGACTCATCCCAAAAAGTTCTGGCCTCGATTATGGAAAGGAGAAATGAATTTGCGGATAAGATCAAGAGCCGAACAGATGTGACTCTTGTTTGTCTCAACCGAGATAATTTCGAGTCCGTCCTCGAAAAAGTCTCTGAATGGCTCACAAGGCCTTGAATAACCCAGGTTAAATAGAGTGGTCTTATGAATGTCAAGAAATCAAGGGGAGAAAAAAATGAAAGCTCTTTTGGTAATCGATATGCTCAAAGACTTCATCAATCCAGATGGCGCACTTTACTGTGGTGAGACATCCAGGGAGATCATTCCTTTCATCAGAGAAAAAATCGTAGAATTCCATAAGAATGGAGATTTAGTCATATTCCTCTGTGACTCTCACGAAGAAGATGACCTGGAGTTTAAAATGTTCCCTAAGCATTCTGTCAGAGGCTCGGAAGGAGCTCAAATCATAGACGAACTTCCGGTCGGCAAAAAGGATGTGGTCATTCAGAAAACGCGTTACAGTTCATTTTATGGGACGAATTTGGATGTTGTCTTGAAAGAGAGTTCGATCAGTGAATCCCATGTCGTGGGCGTGTGCACATCGATCTGTGTCATGGATACAGTGGGAGACTTGAGGAACAGGGACTACACTGTCATCGTCTATAAAAAAGGAGTGGCTGATTTTGACCCGAAGGCCCACACATTCTCCCTCGAGAGGATGGAGAAAACCTATGGAGCAGAGGTCGTCTAGTCGATAATTCCCGATGACCTCTATTATACATATTCAACTAAAGGGGGAACTATGAAAGAATGGACTACCCAAGGAAGAAAGCTAAAGCTCGTGGAGGGAAACATCGTCCTTCTCGACGTTGAAGCTATCGTCAACGCGGCGAATAAGAATTTGATCCTGGGAGGAGGTGTCGCCGGAGCCATAAGGAACGCCGGAGGCCCATCCATCCAGGAGGAATGCAACACCATCGGCCCCATTGATGTTGGAGAGGCAGCGATGACAAACGGGGGAAAACTCAAGGCCAAACATGTCATCCACGCAGTCGGGCCTGTCCAGGGAGAGGGTCAAGAAGAAAAGAAACTGCATAATGCTACTCTGAATAGTCTAAAAATCGCCAATGAAAACAAACTAAAAGATATGGCTTTCCCTGCAATCAGCACAGGAATATTCGGATTCCCTATACAAAAATGCAGCGAGATCATGCTCAAAGCGGCCATGGAATTTCTGGAAACCCACGATTATCCCCAAGAAATCATATTCTGCTTGTACGGACAGGAATCTTACAGCGTCTTTGAACGGACATTGGATAAATTCACCGCTTGAGACTCTTAAATCTAGGGACTTCTTCTGACTTTTTTAAGCAGGAAAAAGAGGATAAAAAAGAGGAAAGATAGGATAACGATAGTCCCTGAAGCGGGAAAATCAAAATAATACGCCAGAAAAAGCCCCAGCAAGACAGAACCAACGGCAATAAGAGATGAGAAGATGATGGCCTTTTTAAAATTGGAGGCCAGTTGAAGACCTGCCGCAGCAGGGATGACCACTAATGCGGATACCAGAAGAATCCCCACGACTTTCATACCGAGTACGACTGTCACGGCTGTCAGCATAGTGAGAAGAATATCCAGTTGCCCCACCTTGATCCCTGATGCTTTGGCCGCCTCATGGTCAAAAGTCATGTACATGAATCTGTGGTAATGCAGGATGACGACGAAAACGACAACCGCGGCCAAGGCCACCGAGAGCCACACTTCTGATGGCTCTATAGCCAGTATATCTCCAAAAAGATAGCTGAAAAGATCCACATTGAAGCTTTGAGCAAGAGTGGCCAGCACAATTCCCACGGCTAATCCCACACTGCTCAAGATCGCGATGGCTGTGTCTCCGTAGAGACCTGCCTTCTCCTTCAGTTTCATGATCCCAAGAGCCGCGACGACGGCAACAACCAGGGCCATGCCCAGAGGGATAATCTTCAAAAATAGACCCAAGGCCACGCCGGCGAAGGTGATGTGGGCCAAACCATGGCCGATCATGGAATCCCGTCTCAAGATAAGGAACACGCCCAAGAGCGCGCAGGCGACAGCGATAAAGATCCCTGCCAGGAGAGCTCTCTGGAGGAATCCATAAGTGAAAAAAGCGTCCATTTCAAACTACATGTTTCAATTCACAGCTTAATGACGGTGGGAAACCAGGTGGTGTCCTCCGGCCAGCATTTCTTTAAAGGCCTGCGACTGGCAAAATTCTTCGTGTGTGCCGTGGTAGACCAGTTTCTGGTTGAGACAGGCCACCTTATTCACGTGCTTATTCACAATCCCGATATCGTGCGTGATCATCACAATCGTGATGCCTTCTTTTCTATTCAGAGAATCGAGCATGTCATAAAAACGCTCTTGCGTTTCTGGATCGACGCCCGTTGTCGGCTCATCCAGAAACAGGATATGAGGCCGATTGACAATTGCCCTGGCAATGAATACACGCTGCTGCTGACCACCTGAAAGACTCCCGATTCTCCAGCTTTTAAAATCCTCCATACCCACCTGTTTCAACGCTTTTTCTATTGAAAGTTCCTCTTCTTTTTTCTTCATCCCTGGAAATTTCTGGCTGGCCAGAAGCTCCATGGCTACCACTTCCTTGATCGAAGCGGGAAACAGAGGGTCGATGTGAGTCGCCTTCTGAGGGACATAGCCGATCCGTCTCCAATCCGTAAACTCATCGACAGGCTTTCCCAGAATCCAGGTTTTTCCATGCGAAGGCTTCAGGAGTCCCAGGATAATCTTGACAAGGGTTGTTTTCCCAGAACCGTTAGGACCGATAATGGCTAAAAAATCACCTGGGTAAATGGCAAAGGTTACATCCTTCAGGACTTGGATGGCGCCATAACTGAAGGAGACATCGTTGACATTGATTAGCGGTTTTGAATCAGCGGCAGATGAGCCCATCTTTCAAATTCTCCAGATTCTCTTCCATTATATCAAAAAATGTCTTTCCCAA
>JASFPJ010000145.1:0-7679 GCA_050116035.1 Candidatus Aminicenantota bacterium
CAGAGGAGGGAGGATAAAGGCAAACACAGCTAAAGTTGATAAAGCCAGGAAAAGGGAATCCCTATTCCCGGTTAAAACTTCATACAGACCTGTGAACCACATGGGCGGGAAAAGGTAGAGAAAAAGTGAATTACTCTCTTTAAGCTGCATAAAATCTGAAAATAACAGAAAGTTTCCCAAGGATTCAGCAACAAAGAACACAAGCATAAACACAAAGAAAACAATCAATACAGGACGCAAGAAAGCAGAAATCTGATTGAATATCTTATATCCGAAGATACTTATTAGAGCGCCCATAAAAAAACCGAATATAAAAAAAGCGAAAAAGCTTGCGGCTAACGCGCTGATCCAATGCACAACCATAAAACGCAAGCCATATATAATGCTTGAAGACCGCCACTGAGCCAAATAAAACCAGAACATCAAAGTGGAAAGGGAATTCACGACCAAATAAAACAAAAAAACAAAGAACCATACACTCGCAAATTTTGCTGAAAAAAGAGTTCTTGTTTTGATGGGCAGAGGGAGTAAATTCAAATAATCCCTCGAATCGAGAAAAATGACGTCCCATTCCAAAACAGCGATGAAACTCATGAGAACCATCAGAAAAAATATGAAATAACATTTTTCAACCCAGGAAGTTCCCGCATCGGGTATCCACGCATACTTCCAGAGAAGCATGTGGGAGAGGTGGGCGGAAAAAACAGCAAAAATAGCCAGAATCGCGATAACCTTCTCCTTCATCTGTTCTTCGAAAAAAACGACATCGTTGATGAAGAGACGACGATAGAAATGTCTGACGAGGATGAGCCATTGTTTAAAATCGCCTCTGGAACGGCTAAATATACTTTCGTAGATGTTCATGGAACGTATCAGGAATGATGTTTCATTGCCTGAACAACGCCGTCGGCGATTTTCTCTGAATCTTCATGAATGACGAGTTGATTAAAAATCTCCTCCAGGGAGGGCAGCTTCATCAGATTTCTTAGATTCTCGACAGAATCATTGGCGACAATTTTTCCTTTATGAATAATGATTACCCGTGAACAAATCTTTTCCACCACCTCCAGGATATGAGAACAATAGAAGATGATCTTGCCTTCCTGGCTCAGTTTCCGGATGAGGTCCTTTATGACTAATGATGTTTCGACATCCAAACCAGATAACGGTTCATCCAGGAGAAGGATATCCGGATTATGAAGCAACGCCGAGGACAGGAGCACTTTCTGGATCATTCCTTTTGAGTAGGAGGATATCGAGGAGTGCATATCTTCGGATAAGGAGAAAAAACTCATGAATTGCTCAATTTTTTCTTCTAAAATTTGTTCAGGAATATTGCGCAGTCTCCCCACCATCAGCAGATAATCGTAAGCGCTGAGGTAAGGATATATCTCTGCCTCTTCAGGAACATAGCCAATCTTTTTTTTGTATTTAACCATATTCTTTTTTATGTCTTTGCCTGAAAAAAGAATGCTCCCCTCTGTCGGTTTGAGAAGGCCAGCCAACATTTTAATCGTGGTTGTTTTACCGGCCCCGTTGGGTCCCAGATAGCCCAGAATTTCAGAGGGTTTGACTTGAAAGCTGACGCTATTCACAGCCGGAAAGATTTGGAATTTCTTTGTAATCCCCTTTAATTCCAGCATGTTCCCTTCTCTCTTTAATTATAGTTTCCTCAAGTAGGCCTGTCAAAAAGGGAAAGGAGGCTTTGATCTTGACAGATTCCGGATAATCGTCAGGGTTTGATGAAATAACCTTGAAATCTGTAACTACCTGTAGGACCGTATTTTATACTGTCAAGGAGTCGGGATTTTAAGAGGATTTTGCATCTGATTGGATGCGCAAAGTTTTTGTTTCGTTTTAGTGCGTGTCCTTCTTTGCATTTAATAAATCATCATCATCAAACTCGTTTCCGCAATTAGGACATTCATATCTATTATATCCTGCAGCGACTTTGCGCTTTTTATGGATTATTACCTTTATGCAGGAACCTGAACAATTCGGGCATTTTATTTCTCTCTCAACAATGATTCCGTATAGGTTTTCTGCAGGGGGTGTGCCCCTTTTCTCTTTAGAAACCGTACAATCTCGATAATGAGGCTTATCCTTTCGGTTATGAGATATTAGAGTTTGCACCACCTCCCAGCTTAATCTCCCCACTTGGGCCATCTCAGTGATCTCCTCTAAAGCTGTTCTATTGTTATATGGGGTAGGCCGGAAAGGCCTTGACGAAAGGAGAGCATCATACACATCACACACCGCAATGATTTCGACCATGTTGTCTTTCAAAGAGATTCCTAGAGGATATCCAGAACCATCTCTTCGTTCGTGGTGCTCCCTGGCGACTTGCGCCGCAAAACTCTGACGGCTTTGAAGGAAATAGCTAAGAAGCACAAATCCAGCCAGGGTGTGTTGTTCCAGGATCTTCCTATCAGCCTCTGTCAGCAGGTTATCTTTTTTCAATATCGGGATTGGGACACATATTTTACCTAAATCGTGTATAGTTCCAGCCATTACTTCCGCAATCCAATCCTCGGATTTTTCCAGTAGATTACGAGCCATGACTGTGGACATGGCGAACACGACCAGAGAGTGGCGGTACGTATAAAAATCACGCTCTCGAAAATAGTCGAGACATTCCAGAATGGGTGAGATGAAACTGACCTTCTTCATTAAATTCAAGGTAATTGTTATTTTGGGTTCATCGAAGATTACAGAGTATGGGGGACTTTGGAGCAAGACGATGATATCTTGATAAACGGTGCCATACTCTAAAAGGTGAAGCCTTGCGTAAGATGTGCCCTTATTGGTTGCGATCAATTCATCCATGGCCTTTGTCGTTAACTCTACACCAGACGGAAGAAACAATCTTTTGTCTAATGAATGAATCGGGGACTCGAGCTTAGTGGCTTTCATCAATCATTCTCCTTTGTGTGTCCCAATTCAGATTGGGATTAAATTTCATCTATAAGGATTCTTTTTGTGGACCTGGAATTCCCCTCAACCTTTGGGACATATCCACATTTCTGAGATGTGTCACATCCAATCCTTTGAAATTTGTTGTAGTGATTGTTCGGGGAAAGAGATGCGTTTTTCCTTTTGCTTATTTTCTTTCTTCAATAAGAAATATTAATAAGTTATTAAATACTTTATATAAATATATTAAAAAATGAGTCCCTAGGTATAAAACATACACAGCAAAATGGTATCTGTAAAGGATTTTTATCAAAATGTCGTATTATGTCCTATTATGCCCTATTAAAACTCGGAAATTTTAAAAAATGCTATTCCCACCTCATCTTATAGACGACCAATTCCTTATAGCCGCTCTCCTTCTCACGAAGGCAGTAGATACGGTTGTTTTTGGCCACGACATCTAAGGGGACGGGTATTTCAGTAACAGAGAATGGCAAGCTTCCGTAATTATCCAATTCTATTCTCCCGATGAACAGGCCCTCAGGATTAAAGATGTCATAGATAAAAGAATTTATGTCGTGCCCCTGTTCATAAGTCATGACATAAAGTCTGTTCTCTTCATCCAGGAAGAAAAACTGGAACGGAGGATGGAATTCAGGAAAATAGACCTTATTTTTATATTGCTCAAATGAATCAAAATTCTTGGTCATCCAATTAACAATCTCTTCTTTTAACTGATCAGGAACTTTAACGCTATGATATTCCTTCTTTATTTTTCGGAGTAAATTCCCTTCTGTGTCATAAATTAAAAATTCATATCCTTTACCATAATTTCCGACATATATTCGGCCGTTTGAAGGTCTCAAGACATTGTAATCCATGTATATGCGCAAGGGATTGATTCTCTTGGAGAGCACGATATTCGGCATCCACAGTCCCGGATGCAGCATCTTGATTTCTTCTAAACCTTCATTGCTCAGTATTATTGGATATTCACCCCTTCCTATGTCTTTATTGAAATTGTTCTTCACAGCAAGAATGTTCCCGTTCTCGAGAAGAGTGGCTATCCGGTGATTTGAGGGAAGAGAGATGGCTTTGATGTAGCTTCCATTTTTTTCAAAAATGTATATTTTTTTTCTATTATTATCCGCAATTTGAATGCGTTCCGATTCATCAACTCGAAGATACCTCGGGGCTATTAGCTCACCCGGACCTTCACCCCTCCGTCCGAATGAAAGGATAAATTTCCCATCGGCATCGAATTTTAAAATGAGATCCGCGTCACTCCTTGAAACGATGAAATAGATATTCCCATCCGAATCGACGTCAAGGCCGATGATTTCCCGAATACCTATTTCTCTGAGGTCTTCTCTTTCAAAATCGATCGTGAATTCTTCTTCGAGATGAAGAGTATTCAGTTCTCCTTTTATTAAGTGAGGTTCTAAATGATTAACAATGACTTCCACTCCCTCTTCCATAAACCTTTCGACTTCATCCTGTTTTGGGCCACAGCAGAAAAATACTACCAGTATTAACGGAAGAAATTTAATTTTTTTCACTTTTTCAACTCTCAAATGCTGATAGCTTTTTTCTATTCATAAAAAACAGGACAAGATATTACTTTCTAAAAATATCGGGAATGTTTTTGATGCTGTATTCAACATAAACTAAAAATTCGTCCTCTTGTGTCTCTACGGTGGCGAATCCAAAATCATAAAATTTTACATCATCCAGTGAAACTCCTTCCAGAGGTTTTATGATATAGACAAATCTTCCCTCGGAGTCGAACACGTCCACCTCATAAGCCTGGACGCCTGATACTCTGTATACAGCCAGGTAGCCTTTAGGCAATATTTTTATTTCTTTAATAGCAGCCAATGAGTCCGGATAAACAGATAGGGCCCACTTCCCGAATTCATCATTTTCGGCCCAGTAGAGAATCTTTTTTTTATCTTCCATGCTCACTCTCACATGTTTATAGGGTTTTTCGATCACATACTGGAGTTCTCCCTTGAGATTCTTCACATATATTTTGTACTCGGTATTCAACCCGGCATAGAGTTTTTGAGTCTCCCGGTCATAGGCAAATTCGATATCCGGTACACCCCAGGGATCCGTGAATCCTCCTCCTCTATCCTTTCTTTGAATAAAACCCACATCTCTTTCTTTGATGAAATCGGTCTCAGAACATTCCTTTTCTCTATCCTGAGACAGATTGACCAAAGTCACTCTCGAAACAATTCCCTCTTCGTCCCGGCTCCTCTCTTCTATGAAAAAAGTGTTTTCGTCCACGAAAACAGTAGGGCGGTAACCGATTTTTCGTTCTTGCAGAAATTGACTGTTTTTATCGTATTTCGCCATCTTCAGGGCCCCACTCGCCCAAATCTGGCCTTTCATAAAGTGCACCCAAAAAAACTGAAAATCAGGGAACTCCCCAGGTCCTTGTCCTCTTCGAACCAAACTCCCTAAATATTCTCCTTTATGATTGAACCTCTGGGCTTCTGTCTTATTCGGATTGAACAGAATCACTTCACCGTCTGTATCCCGGACATGATAAAATCCTCCGAGGTCCACTTCTTCATGTATATAGGGATTGATTTCCCGAGTTTTTTCTACATCCAGCAGGACTGTTCCCTTTAATGGCTTTTCTGGATTCATGATATGAGGCACCCCATCAACTATAATCTTTTCTACTTTTCCCTCTTTAGGCCCACAGCAGATAAACAGAAAACTGACTAAAACAAAATAAATTAGTTTTTTCATTTTCATCACTTGTTGTTCGCAGTCACTTTGATAGTGTTATCTTTATTCATCCGAATAAAGCCGCTGTCGGGTTAGCTGAGTATCGGTTGGGTCTGGGCGCTCTTCCATAAGCTCATCTTCAGGTGCTGTATGGAATGACACGACTACCCAATTCTCTTTGGCGGTGACAGCTTGATGCCATGTGTACGGTGGAATGGATACCCATCTTTTTTCTATCCCCTTTTCCGCGTCGGCGACAAGAAGATTAGACTCCCATTTTTCGCCGGTCATGACTTGAAGATCTCCTGTGCCTCTGTAAGACATCATGTATTGATGGCTGTTTGGATGCCTTTCCGCCCCAGATTCGGCTTGAGCCCGAACAATGAATACCCAGCTTGAACGTATCGTGTCTGGCAAACCTTTACCATAAGTATCCAAAGGCACAGGTTCCCAGGCTAACAGCGCTTCAGGATCTTTTTTCAGCTTCTGATCAACTCGTGGGATCAGAGAATCGAGAACGGATCTCACCGATTCCCGCCTCACAATCTCATCAAGACTCTGGAGTATTTTTTGCGGTCTTTTTTTCAATGAAATTCCCTTTATTCGGCTATAAGAAAGCTCAGTTTAGAATTTAAATATCTTGCTGTCAATTTTCATGCCTCGTTTCTTGACAATTTTTAAGACGTTAAATATTCTTAAGTTAGGGATCCATAATCAGATTGTTAAAAAAAGTAGGTGTCTTCACAGTTTGCATTCTTGCTTTGAGTTGCGATAGCCCTTTCTCTGTTGATCCATTTACATTAGAAAAGCTTCTATCTGCTCCTGAGCAAATTCAGATTGATTCACGATCATACAGATTGGAGGCTTCTTTATGGCGTGATTTCATGCCTTCCTGTCCACCAGATGGGAAGCCTCTGACTGCCTTGATTTTGGTAACCGCGATCGACCAACTTCCCTTCCCTGCAAATGTCGATGCAGATAAACTTTGGATTATCAATGGGCAGCAAGTTTGGGAAACAGAATTTTCTGACGAAGAGATAGTGCAAGATCCCAACCGCAGGCATCAGTTGGAAAAAGTTGCAAGAGATGGACCAAAATGGGGTCCAGACATTTATGTTGAGGTAGTTGTGAAAGTTAAAAATTATAATAATTCTAATTCATACTTGCTCAGAGCATCGAACCAGTATATCGGCGCTACTTATTAAGAACAATAGAAAATTGGGGACAGTCCCCGATTTTATTTTTTGATGATGTCGATGAGAGCCTGGAGGGCGCGAGGGTCGTCGCTGTCTCCGAGACAGTAAATCGCGGCCTTCCGAACAATCACTTTGTGGTGAGTCTTGGCGATATCAATGAGGTAAGGAATCCCTTCATTGCGAGGAAGGTCCTCAAGGGCGTAAACAGCTCTCTTCTGAATATCCGTATCTCCGTCTTTGTAGGCAATATCCCTGAGGGCTGCCGTAGTCTTTTTTGAGGCTATGTCCGCCAGGCAATCAATGGCTCTCTTACGTATCTCCCTTTCTTTACATTTTTGAGCGATGTCAATGAGAGCATCGGCTGCGCTCGGCAATTCGATATCTTCTAATCCGTAAACAGCCCTTCTCCGCACTTCATAGGATCTGTCGTTTATGGCAGTCTGATGGAGAAGATTCACGGCTCGCTCGTGATCCTGGTCTCCGAGCTCTAAGGCAGCCCTTGCTCTTAGAGTATCTGGTTCTTTGCTTTTGAGCACTTTTTCCAAGAAGGAAACAGCCCGATCAGAAGTCCCGTGGAGTCCGACTACTGTCAGGGCTCTTTTCTTGAGCTTTTCACGGCTAAAGCTTTCATAGAGATCACTCACGATGGAGAGACTTTGTTCGTCTTCGGCTTTATCCAGCCAGAATATGGGAAGTCCTTCAGGGTCAAACGGAAGATACAAGTTGGTGATCCGAAAAGTCTCCGGGATTCTTGGAGAACTTGAAACAAATTTATAGAGAATAGCTACATCCTTCCAGACTTTTCGTATAGGCTTGTCTTTTCCCTCA
>JASFPJ010000146.1:0-7656 GCA_050116035.1 Candidatus Aminicenantota bacterium
CTGAAACCGAAAAGTTTTAGCTGGAACAGTTCTCCGCGACTGTCTGAATTCCTTTTCAGGGATAATGTGATCTCAGAATCTGCTCCCCCCGCACAGCCGATCGTGAATTCCCCCTCGTCTTCGCTGTCGAGGTTGAGGAGTTTTTTTCCTTTGAGAAAACCTGGCTCTATTTTAGTCGCTCCGGTCAAGCCAGTTTCTTCGTCCACGGTGAAAAGGAACTCCAGAGGGCCATGTGTTAATGTGGAATCTTCCATAATAGCCAGCGAAGCAGCCACACCGATTCCGTTGTCTGCTCCGAGAGTGGTTCCTTTCGCTTGGACCCATTCTCCCTTGACTTCAGCCTGGATTTCGTCCTTGGCAAAATCATGGGCAACATCAGAATTCTTTTCGCCGACCATGTCCAGGTGACCTTGAAGGATGACGCCCTCGGCACCTTCATGTCCGGCAGCGGCTTTTTTTCTGACAACCACATTTCCAACTTTATCTTGTTCCCACTCCAGGTTCGAATTTTCCGCCACTGAAATGACGTAATCACCCATGGCTTTTTCGTTCCCTGAGCAGTGGGGGATTTTTAAGATATGTTCGAAATGTTTCCAGAGGAGAGGTGGCTTAAAGCCTTCGAAGGTAGATGACATTATTAAACCTCCAGTTTGAAGTAATATGATCTTCCCAAAAAATTAGAAAAAATAATGACATAAAAAATTGTCAGATTCAAGGAAAATTATTAATGTGCACATAAGTCGTTATCCCATTTGACTTTTCTTTTTTGTTTTCTTTACAATTCATGTGCTTCGTATGGAACACACTCTAATCCCAGTCTTTGAAAGAATCTTCAGGGTATCTCCTGAGGTCTTCTCTTTTGCTCCTGGCCGGATAAATCTCATCGGTGAACACACGGATTATAATTTGGGTTATGTCCTGCCTGCGGCGCTGAACCTGAGGAATTATTTTTTCCTCTCTAGAAGACCGGATAACAAAGTCAGTATTTGGGCAGAGAATTTTAAAGAAAAGAAAGAATTCTCTCTATCCGAGATTTCCTTCGCGGATAATAGCCGATGGGTGAACTATGTTAAGGGAATTTTATGGGTGCTTAAAGAGAAGGGATTCGAACTTCAAGGAGTTAACGGGCTCATCTGGGGAAATGTTCCTCTAGATGCCGGCTTGAGCTCATCGGCAGCTCTTGAAGTGAGCGTTGTTCATGGATTACATGCATTATTCAAACTCGACATCGAGCCGCTGGAGATGGTTAAGATTGCCCGGGAAGCAGAAAATGAATTTGTCGGTGTCCAGTGCGGCATCATGGACCAGTTCATATCTGTTTTCGGTCAGGAAAGCAAAGCCCTGTTTTTGGATTGTGAGACACTGGATTATAAGCTCTTCCCGTTGCGTATGATGGAGGCGGGGCTTCGGATTGTGGTTTATGAGACTGGTGTCCGACGAGAACTGGCCAGTTCAGAATATAACAGGAGGAGGCACGAATCCTCCCAAGCTCTGGATATTTTGAAAAAGACTGGGGTGAGTAAATATAAAGAAGCGACACTGGGAAAACTCGAGGGGATGAAGGATGAAATGAGTGATGTGGTTTTCAGAAGAGCCAGGCACGTCATCAGTGAGAACCAGAGAGTGATGGATGCTGTTCTGGCTTTAGAGAAGGATGATTTCATTCGACTGGGTGAACTCATTTTCCAATCTCATGAGAGCCTGAGGGATGATTACGAAGTCTCTTGTCCTGAGCTTGACCTTCTGTATGAGTTTGCACAGGAATTCCCCGGCTGTTTGGGAGCGCGTTTAACGGGAGCCGGATTCGGAGGATCAGGAATCGCTCTTGTCAAAACAGAGGGGATCGCTGTATTCAAGGAGCAGCTTCTTGAAGATGCAGAAAAACAAGGCTTCCCTCGACCGATATTCTACGAGGTGAACGTCGGAGAAGGAACCCAGTCTTATCTTCTGAACGAGGAGAAAGAATGATGAAAAGGGTAACACTCATTCTTTGGATTGTTGGTTTTCTTTGTTATCTCACTTTCGGGAGCGAACAATACTCCCTAGAGAAATTCGACTTGAAAGGCGGAGACCTTCGTTTGAGCCGAGCTGTCCAACCCCATAGCTATTTTGATGTCCTGGGCCAGAAAAGTGCGGTTCTGGGTAGAGAGAACGGAAATGCTGAGATTTGGATCTATCCATATAAAGTCCTGCACAACTTCCAGCTCTATTTTCTGATAGAGGATGAGAATGAGATCATCGAGGGAAAAGATGCGGCGAAAAGGATTGATGTTTATCCCCATCAGACTATCATTCACTATGTCCATTCCTCCTTTAAGGTCGAAGAGGTCTTCTTTACACCGTTAAGAGAAGCGGGAGTAGCCGTTCTGCTTTCCGTGGAATCGATTAAGCCCCTTTCCGTGGTGGCCAGCTTTACACCTGATTTGAAACCCATGTGGCCGGCAGGCCTTGGAGGGCAGTACAGCTACTGGGACAATGGGAAGAAATATTTTGTCATTTCCGAGGGGACGAGGAAGAATGTAGCCCTTGTGGGAAGTCCGGTTGGAGAACGGTTCTCTTCAGGACCCGCACACGCTCTCCCAGAGGGAGACATGAAGATTAAAATCCATGTGGAACCCGAAACGTCAAAGCGGACATTTTTTCCTGTCTTTATATCAGCCAGCCATACGGGAAGGAAGCAAGCCGATGATCAATATTCCCGCCTGGGCAATGACTTAAAAAAGCTCTACGAAGAAAAGTCCAGCCATATGGACCGATTGCTCTCCGAACAACTCTCTATTCGAACTCCGAATAAGCTCTTAAACCAGGCCTTCCTGTGGGCCAAAGTGGCGGTGAATGATGCCTTTGTCTGCAATCCTCAATTGGGATGTGGGTTGGTGGCTGGATATGGTCTGTCCGGAAGGAGTGAGAGGCCTGGCTTCGCCTGGTATTTCGGAGGCGATACATTTTTCAATTCCTGGGCCATTAACAGCTACGGATCATTCAACATCGCACGACAGAGTTTGGCCCTTATCCGAAAAAACCAACGGGAGGATGGAAAGATCATGCATGAACTCTCCCAGGGAGCAGGTTTCATTCCCTGGTTTGATGATTATCCATACGGATATTATCATGCAGAAACGTCTCCCTATTATATCGTCTCTATGTACGATTATCTGAAATTGTCCGGGGATATGACTTTCATAGGAGAATCCTGGCCATCTCTCAAAAAAGCGTATCAATATGTATTGAATGCGGATACGGATGGAGACGGTCTAATGGAAAATACAGTGGCGGGTTTAGCCGCCCTGGAGCTTGGCGCTTTCTTGAAGAACACCAAGTCGGATATCTATTTGGCGGCATTGTCGACAGAAGCTCATCGTGTGTTTTCGGAGCTCGCATTCCTGATGAAAGATGAGGTTCTTTCGAACAGGGCCAGGAACACCTTTGACAGGGCTTTAAAAGCCCTCCGCGAGAAATTCTGGGTGGATGAAAAAAAGAGATACGCGCATGCCGTCACGACCGAGGATAAGCCACTCACGGAGACAACGGTCTGGCCATTCATGCCTCTCTTTTTTAGGCATCTCACTCCCGAGCGTGCAGATTATGTTCTGGATCTTTTTGCCTCGTCTGAGATGAGCACAGATTGGGGAATCAGGTCTCTTTCTCCCGAGAGTTCTTATTATGATCCACAAAACTATAATTACGGAACCGTGTGGCCCTTTCTCACCGGTTATGCCTGTCTTGCCGAATACAACTACGGCCGGTCTCTGTCCGGATACTCTCATCTTATGAGTCTGGCGCATAACACCTTTATTGGTTCTTTAGGGGATTGTGACGAGCTTTTTTCAGGTGAATTTTTCACGCCTCTCGAGACATCTGTTCCCCATCAGGTGTTTTCGTCTTCGCCTGTGATCACCTGTCTTGTGCGCGGGCTCTTTGGCTTGGAAGGGAACGCCATGAATCGGGAGATTCAATTCAGGCCCAGCTTTCCCGGAAGCTGGGATCATGTGGAAGCCAGGAATTTTCGAGTCGGAGAGGATGTTTTTCATTTTGATCTCCAGCGCTCCCTGAGCCGGCTTTCTCTTCAAGTCGAGCCTCAAACCAGCGAGCCTTATATTCTGCATTTTTCACCCTCTCTTGGGTTAGGAACGCAGGTAAAATCTGTGAGAGTCAACGGCGAGGAGATTGAATTCAGCACTGAAGAGAATAAAGGAGAGGTGCGTTGCCTTATCAAACTGGAGGTAACCGGAAAAACAGACGTTGAAATCGAAACGGAAAAAGTCGTCCATCTAGATTTTCCTCCCCGTTTCCCACAGGTCGGGGACAAGACAACCGGATTGAAAATTATTCGAACCCAGTACGGTGATAATGAACTGAGGATTCTTGTTGAAGGATTAGGAGGCAGAGAATACTCTCTGAACTTGATCACATCGAGGTCGGTGTCGTCTGCAAGTGAAGCTGAAATTAAAGACACTGAGAAATTCGATAAAAAGATAAAAATAAGCATCAAAGGGCAAGAAGAAACCTTTTTCCGAAAAGAAATCATCATCCGATTCAATTAAAAGGGGACAGGCCTCTTTTATTTAAGAAAGAGGGACAGTCCCTCTTTTCTCAAACATAAAGACTAAAAGAGACAATCCCTGAAATAAGGGGTGTATTCTTTATGCTCAGTAATTAGGTGATACTTTTGGTAGTTATATTGAAGAGTATAGTGTCATTGCGAGCGAAGCGTGGAATTCTATTTGAGGAAAATGCATTTCTTTTGATGAGATTGCTTCACTCCGTTCGCAATAACATTATATAAACGTTGCTGAATCACTGAGCGAGTACACATATTCCCTTTTTACTTTTAATGGTTGACTTCCTGACCTTTATGTAATAAAGATGTATTAAAAGAGGATGGTTTTCCAAATCGTTCTAGGGTGTATTCTCACTTATCTCCTCGGTTCGATCCCTTTCTCATACATAATTGCCAAGAGAGTCAAAGGCATTGATATCCGTGTCAAGGGAGAGGGGAATGTCGGGGGACGGAACGTCTGGCACCTGGTCGGGAAAAAGTACGGAATATTAGCCGGCCTCCTGGATATATCCAAAGGATATGGTGCCTACTGGATCGGCGTTCTCCTCGGGCTTTCGCCCTGGTGGATATGGCTCTGCGGATTTTGTGTTGTCCTGGGACACAACTTCCCTGTGTTTCTCAAAGGAAGAGGGGGAAAGGGGATTGCAGCTGTTTTGGGATTTCTCCTGGGAATGCAGCCCTTGATCATCTTATTGTCTGGGCTGCTCATCGGAATCATTTATCTTCCTTTCCGCAGCTTTCACCTGGCTGTCAGCATCGGGATGGCCAGCATTCCCGTTCTCTGGTTTGTGGTTTTGAAAAAACCTTGGGAGGAAATCTTGCTCCTTGTGGCTTTGCTTCTGACTCTGGGACTGAAAAGGATCATCGATGAGCCTTATATGAGAAAAATCAGACAGGAATCCGGATGGTAGCGAATATGCATTTCATTCAAGTGTTGATTCTGTTCTTCCTTCTTCTCATCTTACTCAATCTACTCCAGAACTTGAACAGGCTTCGCAGCCAAAAAAAGATCAGACCTAAAAGACCTCTTCCCTTAGTGTCCGTCCTAGTTCCGGCCAGGAATGAGGAGATAAACATTGAAAATTGTGTATCTTCACTATTGAAATCCGACTATCCTCAACTCGAGATTATCGTGCTCGATGACAATTCGGCTGACAGAACCTATGAAATCGTGAGGGAGATTTCTCTCCACAACAAGAAGTTAAGGATCATCAAAGGAAAAAAGCTTCCACCCGGATGGAACGGAAAGAATTGGGCCTGTCACCAGCTTTCCCAGGTGGCCAGAGGGGATTGGTTTCTGTTCACTGATGCCGACACTATTCATAGGCCACATTCGATTTCCACAGCTCTGGCTGCGGCTCAGAGGAGGAAGTCCAATTTTGTCTCATGCATTCCGGGATTCATCACTAAGACCTGGGCTGAAAAACTGTATTTTCCTGTGATTCACTTTGTTTTTGTCGCTCTTTTTCCTTTTAGGATGATGAACTTCTCGAAAGATTCCCGGCTTTCCTTTGCCATGGGCCCCTTTCTCTTCATCGAGAGGAATTTTTTCTTTTCCTGGGGTGGTTACGAGGCGATCAGGACAGAGGTTGTCGATGATATTGCCATGGCCAAGAAAGTGAAGGAAAATAAAGGAAGGATTGCCATCATCGATGGCACTCAGTTCATGGATGTGAGGTTCTACCGGAGCTTTAAAGAAGTGTGGAACGGATTCTCGAAAAATTCATATGAAGCCTTGGGAAAGGCACCTCATCTTCTTTTTGTGCTTCTTCTGGCCTGCTACTACTTGTTCATCTCCCCCTATATTGCTCTTTGGGCCGCTTTTGAATCCCATCAGAGTGTGACATTGCCTCTTCTCCAGGTCATTACGCTGGCTCTGATCAAGCTCATCCTCTCCCTTAGGTTCAATACCGGTATCATTTCCGGACAGCTCCATCCTTTGACCGTACTCTTTGCTGTCTTGATACTCCTCAATTCGTTCAGACTCTCCCTTTTCAAGAAGAAATTCGAGTGGAAAGAAAGGCTTTATCCTGTCGAATGAGCAAGAGGAATCTTCCTGTTGATAGATGGAGGCCTCCGAGAATTAAATCTTTTTTAATAGTGGCTTTTGTTGCCATCCTCATAGTGCTTCAGGCTTCTCTTTTGGACTCTGCGCGCAAAATCCGCATAGTCACCAGTGTTTTTCCTCTGATGGAGTTTGCCCAGGCCGTGTGCGGGGAAAGGGGGGAGGTTCATCTTCTTGTCCCTCCGGGGGCGGAAATTCATACCTGGCAGCCGAGGCCGAGTGATATTGTCAGGCTTTCATCGGCTGATCTTTTCCTGTTCATCGGCTCCACCATGGAACCATGGCTGCAGGACATCCTGGATGCCGTTCAAAATCCGAATCTGAGGACGCTCGAAGCCAGCCAGGGAATTTCCTTGATCACGAGAGATTCAACCGGCACCGGACATGAAGACGAACATGAAGAGGAGCACGCGCATGAAACTGAAGGCGTGGATCCTCATATCTGGCTGGACTTTCAGAATGACCAGATCATAATCGACAAGATCGCTGCGGCTCTTTCCGGGCTAGATCCTGAAGGAACCTCAATTTTTAGAAAAAATGCTTTTGCTTATAAACAGAGGCTTCGAGCTCTGGATGAAAAATTCAGAGAGAGTCTTCAAGAATGTACCCACAAAGTCTTCATTCTCGGTGGTCATGCGGCTTTTGGCTATATGGCGAGAAGATATGGCTTGCGCCAGATTTCTCTTTATGGAATGAGCCCTGATTCAAGCCCAACCCCGAAAAAGTTAATCGAGATCGTAGAACTGGCAAAGAAGTATAAAATTAAAGTCGTCTTTTTTGAATCCTCTGTGGGTGATGAATTAGCCAGAGTCTTGGCGAGGGAGGTGGGGGCCAGAACCCTTATCTTGAATCCTGGCGCTAACTTGACTAAAGAAGAGTTGGAGTTGGGAAAGACATTTTTTGATATAATGGAAGAGAATCTGGAGAATTTGAAAGATGGGCTCATCTGCCGCTGATTCAAAACCGCTAATCAATGTCAACGATGTCTCCTTCAGTTATGGCGCCATCCAGGTCCTGAAGGATGTGACCT
>JASFPJ010000147.1:0-7573 GCA_050116035.1 Candidatus Aminicenantota bacterium
TCTTTTTTGTCCAGGTTCTCCGGAGTTTCCACTCCTGGCTTGTACAAATTTTTATAACATTCGCCGAGAAATCGAAAAGCCTCGACTAGGTTTGGATTATAGATCAATGCTCTTTCATATTCATCGATAGCATCACGGTATTCCCTTTCAGTGAAAAGCGCATTGGCCCTATTGAAATAATAATTCGCTCTTAGATTACTGACCTTGAGCTTCCCGCAACTTGTGAACGCAACCATCACGGCCAGAACTAAAAGAAGCGCCAGAAAAGTGTTTGAGCTCTTTCGAAACATCGTGACCTCCTTTTTACTCGAGGGCGATCTTCTCCCGAGATTAAATTTATAATCGAATACGCATTTAAAGTCAAGAAGAACAAAATTCTAAGGGGAAAATCAGGGGCGACGACTCATTAGGAAAATACGTAAATATGAGAGAATCCCACCTTCCGTCAAGCGGGGAACCTTCAGTTCATTCTCAAAACTATCCGGATGGGCGTTCCCCAAAAATCAAACTTCTCCCGCAAAAGCTGTGTGAAAAACTTTTCATAGGATGGAGCTAGAGAAACTCGCGAATGCGTAAAAAGGATAAAAGCCGGGGGGAGAATTCCTTTCTGAGTCATGTATTTAATCTTTATCCTTCTTTTCTTCCTTGAAAGGGGAGGGCAGTTCGCATTGATCCAGGTGAGAAAGTTATTTAACTGGGATGTCCCCACTCTCTTTTTCCCGTTGGCATAAACCTGCTCTGCAAAATCAAGAATTTTAATCACTCTTTTCCCAGACAGGGCGGAAACCGAAAAAAGAGGCGCGTAATTGACAAAATCCAATTTTGTATAGCACTTCCTCTTATAGTCCTCTGAGGTGCGGGTGTTTTTCTCAATCAAATCCCACTTATTCAGGGCAATGATCATGGGTTTGCCCGATTCACGAGAGAGATGAGCGATGGCCGAATCCTGTCTGGTAGGGAATTCCTGAGCATCCATGATCATGCAGATGACATCCGCCCGCTCTATATCTTTTTTTGCCTTGATGATACTGGCTTTTTCTCTTTTATCCCGGGTTCGGCTCAATTTGCGGATTCCTGCCGTATCAACCAGGCTGAACGCTTTTTTATCCCTATATATCAGAGTATCGGTGCTATCCCTTGTTGTCCCGGGAATCTCACTGACGATCAATCTTTCCTCTCCGCAGAGACGGTTCACTAAGGAAGACTTTCCCACATTGATGCGTCCAACCAGAGCTATTTTAAGAGGTTCGGCTTCCTTTTCATCGAGGCCAGGAGAGGGAATGAATTCCAGAAGAGTCTGCTCGAGTAGCTCCAAATTTCTTTTGTGCTCGGCAGAGATAGCAAAAATTTCTTCCTCCCCTAATCTGTAAAAATCGCCAATCTTTGTCTCCTCAGATGGAGAGTCAATTTTATTGACAACGACAAAAATCGGTTTGTTCAACTTTTTTAAAGACAGATAGAGTTCTTTTTCGGCTGGCAGTAAATCTCTTTTCCCATCCAACACAAAAAGAATCAAACTCGCCTTCTCCGCGGCTTCCTGGGCTTTTTTTCTGATTTGAAAAGAGAGAGGATCCTCCTGGGTGTCAAAAAATCCGCCTGTGTCAATCAGAACGCATTTCTTCCCGTTCAAACTGCAGACTGCGGAAACTTGATCCCGGGTCATCCCCGGAAGTGAATGAACCAGTGATTTTTTCTCTTTGAGAAGGCGATTGAAGAGCGTGGATTTTCCCACATTCGGAAAGCCAACGATAGCAATTTTTGTTAATTTCTTCATAAGGAAAAGCGCTCTTTCTTTCAGGAGTCGATTCTGGAGAAACTACCGGGCGATTAAATCATACAGAGGGAGAAAGGGTCGACTCAAGTTGATATGGCCTCCCAGGGTTTCCCTTTCCCGTCCATCGATCAAAATAAAGACTTTTTCAATGGAATCAAAATTATAGGCGAGGGAGTTCACCACTGAGAAAATCGTTGATATTTCAGCCGACGAACCGAAGAGATGTTTCTCCACTATTTCTTTTGTAAAGTCCACGTAGGCCACTCCCTCATCAGTCACAAAAAGCTCTCTCAGTTTGGCTTCAGGAGGAAAAGGCGAGATGTATCCTTTTTGAGAGCCTTTGATGAGTTCCATGACAGTCCGTTTAGCCTGGCGGACGACGGATGAATCTTCAGGGATCTCACGCTCTTCCGGATGGAGAAGAGTATCCTCTTCTGAGAGAAAAAAAAGGACGACCGTTCGCGTTTGACCGGGCTGTGCAGGTAATGGTTCAACCTCAGGAGGAGATGTCGGGGTGGCCGGAATAATCTTATCTTTTATGCCACTGGTAAAAAAGATGATAACGAGAACGACCAGAACCACAAAAAGAAATCCGAGAATTGCGACTTTCTTTCCATTCATGACTTTGTTCTAACGTCGAGTGTAACGATCGATATAACTCTCGACACCTCTATAGATTGCCTCGACCACATTATTCTGAAACCATTCTGTCTGCAGCTTTCTCTCCTCGTCGGGATTGGAGATAAAGGCCACTTCCACTAGAACAGCCGGACAGGCGACTCCGGTCAAAACTTTGAAAGGAATCTGCTTGATCCCTCTGTTTCTGGTCCCCAGGAGATGATTGAGCTCTTCCTGGATCGTTTCTGCAAGCAGGCTGCTTTCTTTGAGATAAGCGGATTGGGCCATATCCCATAAAATCATGGTTATCTCGTCCTCGTTGTCTCCTCCTATTCCTTTGTCAACTTCAGCGGGATTGTTTTCCAGGTAAGCCAGCCTCCTGGTTTCATCATCAGAGGCCTCTGCGCCGAGGAAAAAGGTTTCTGACCCGCGAGCTTCCTTCCGGTAAGAGCTGTTGACGTGAATACTGATGAATAGATCGGCTTTGTTGGTATTGGCGATGGCCGCTCTATTCTCAAGCGAAACACTCACATCCGTGTCTCTCGTCAGGACAACACGGACAGGCCGATTCCGTTCGATGACATCCCTCAATTTAAGGGCGAGAGCCAGGGTGATATCTTTCTCGAGTACTCCGTACTTCCCCTGGGCTCCTGGCTCCATCCTTCCGCCATGACCGGGATCAATAACAATGGTCTGTATCTCCTCTCCAGAAGGCTGCTCTCCCTCCCTTGAAAGGGCTGAATCCAGCAGAGATCGAATCTCTCTATCCCCTCTGCTTTCATCACCGCCCTCTCTAAAATCAATCACTAATTGCGTCGGGTCACTGATGACAAAATAATCATAGCTAAAATCTCTGATTTTGGTCTTGATAGTCAGGATGTAATAATCTCTTCCCTTTGTCCATCCAAACGATTTGACGATATGACTATCAAAAGATTCTTTCTGAATCCGAAAAGGAATATCGATGGCGATTTTCACCAGCAGAAAGGAAGAGCCTTTCTCGATTTCAAAGGATAAAGGGAAAGAAGGGGCGATAATCACACGACTGTATTCTTCATAATCCCTGACAGATAATTTAAGGAAAGGCTGGATTTGAGAGACGGAACCCACTGAAAGAAGAACGAAGAGAAGGACAGCCCCTGTGATTTGCGTGCTTCTTTTTTTCAGGCTAATCAATTTCTTCCCACTTCTCTCTGATTCAAGTCTCCATGGTGGAGGCGGCGGGAATCGAACCCGCGTCCGAAGACATTCAGCAGATAGCTTCTACATGCATATCCTCTTCTGCATCTCGTTCTGAAGTGTTCGAAGAGGAGGAACACATCTGAACCAGCCCTGATCAAGTTTCGCTTGCCTGGCTCAGGACGAACCCGGCTCGCTATCCTGCTCGACGACGCTTCTCAAGCACCGCAGGAAAACGCGTGAGAAACGGCATGCCTAATGTTAGGCAGCAACAGGCAGAGATTCTGCACTTAGTTGTTTTCCACCTTTTAACGAGGTGGGTGGAATCTCGACATGCAACTTCTGCCTCACTATCTCCGTCGAAACCTGTTCGCCCCCATTTCTCAGGGTTCAATTATATTTTGACTGAAAAATTTTGTCAATACGGAGGAAACGTTGTCAAGTTGGGAATGAAAACCTGAAAAAAGACTGAAAAGCTGTACGAATATGACTCGTGCGAATATTGACTCAGCTGGCCGGATATGAAAATGGGGATTGTCCCTTTCTGTCTTTATTTAGAGGACGAGAGGGACACTCCCCTTTTTATGAATAATTCAGGATAATTGAGCGACTTACCAGCAGCGATGATATTTCCACATGAGATAGAACAGCAGCCGGATCAAACGAGCCATCTTTGCCGACCATCTGTTGCATTGCAGAAGCGGCTTGCTCAAACTCTCTGTCGCGGTGTTTCCGTTTGAATCACTGGCGGTCACTGTGACGACTATGGACCAATCTCTTCCATTGGGGAAAACATAGATGTCATTTCCGACAACTCTGTAGATTCCTCTTCCCCAAACTCGCCGCCCACGTCTATTTAATACCTTAACTTTATCAATCACCAATTCAACGTCCTGAGAACAATTATCCGTGGCACTCACTGTCAGCATGTTCGCGTTTACCCACCTGTGAACATCCACACAAGTCGAGTCTGACAGATGTATCGTTGGAGGCGTGATATCCTCGACTTTTACAGTCTGTGTTTGTGTCGCGATGTTCCCGTTTTCGTCAGTGTAGGTCCAGGTCACTGTATGGGTGCCCTGCTCATCGAAGGTAATGGGAAGTGTGCCATTCGTTGTTCCAGTAATGGCGCCTGCGCAGTTGTCTGAAGCAGTCGGCGCTGTCGTGATCTCTACCGAACACTCCCCTTCCAAAGTCGGTAATGTCGCCACATCAGGAACCGGCGGAGTTTTATCTTCGACGATCACAGTCTGTGTTTGTTCTGTGATGTTCCCGTTTCCATCAACATAAGTCCAAGTAACTATATGGGTGCCCTGCTCAGTGTAAGTGAGCGGATCATCCGTATCCCCCCCAATAGCTCCTGCACAGTTATCCGTGGCAGTCGGGACTTCCGTGATCGTTGCTGAACACTCCCCTGTCACAGTCGGTAATGTCGCCGCATCAGGAGCTGGTGGAATTGTATCCTGGACGATCACGGTCTGTTCTTGTGTTATGGAGTTCCCGTTTCCATCATCATACGTCCAGGTCACCGTATAGGTGCCGACTTCTGTGTAACTGAGCGGATCAGACGTTGTCCCAGTAATAGGACCTTCAGTACAATTGTCAGTGGCAGTCGGGGCTTCCGTGATCTCTGCTGAACACTCCCCTATCACATCGTCTAGACTCGGCTCAGAAGGAACCGGAGCAGTCACATCATCGACGATGACAGTCTGACCTTGTGTAAAGGTGTTCCCATTTCCATCATTATAGGTCCAGGTCACCGTATAGGTGCCCTGCACAGTATAAACAAGTGGATCATCCGTTGTTCCAATAATGGGACCTTCAGTACAATTGTCAGTGGCAGTGGGCACTGTCGCGACCTCTGCCGAACACTCCCCTATCACATCGTCTAGACTCGGCTCAGAAGGAACCGGTGGGGTTGTGTCCTCAACTGTTATCACGACCTCATCAGTTCCAGTCCCATTGACATTGCTCACTGTCAGAGTAAAGGTGTGCTCTCCCAAGCCCAAGGTGACTGTGATTATCGGCTCTGATCCATCGGCATCGCCGATCGGACCTGTCCATTCGTATGTAAGATCTTCACCACCAGGATCATACGAGCCCGATCCATCAAGAGTCACCGTGGCCTCACCACTTTCGTCAGCAGAAAAGGTCTGGTCATCACCGGCTCTAGCAACGGGTGGGGGAACGATTTCGTCTGCTCCGATATCCACGATAGCGTCATCATCCCCGTCTCCATCCAGGGGTCTCAGGTGGTACTCAAAATCGAAATCGACATACCCAAGATAGTCATTCGTCCCTGCATCCACGCACGGAGAATAAGATTCAAGATGATAGTCATAAGCCAAATAGTCAACACCCTCGTCATCAAAATATTTAAATTCAGGGTATGCGCTCATATCTTCAATCGCTGGGGGACAATTCACATAGGGCAAAGGAGCATTGTCGTATACATTGTTATAAGTAATTGTAGGGTTATTGGGTGAAAGATAACAATAGATCCCACCACCATTACTGCCCGCACTGTTTTTAAATATGATGTTGTTAGCGATAACCGGATTACAGAGACGATAAAGGTATATACCGCCTCCGAAAGTGCTTCCGGTATTCCCGACAATAGTATTGTTGACAATTGTCGGAGAGGAGTAATAGCAGTAGATACCGCCTCCGTTACGAGCTCTATTCCCGATTATGATATTATTCGCAATCAGAGGAAAAGAATTCGTATAACAAATAATTCCTCCACCATTAAATAATATATTGCCTCCGAATATGATATTGTTAACGATTATTGGAGACGACCCATTCTGACAAAATATTGAGCCGCCAACAACACCCCCACCATTTTTTACCAGAAACCCTTCAACTCTTGATGAAGCATCACCGAAACAGCTTATGACAGTGCCTGAAAATCCTGCGTCAATTACGCAAACGCCCGATCCCGCACCGATCAATTCCACTCCACTCGGTAGAGTGATCGGAAACGACTCACCTGAAGCCGCATTATAAGTCCCAGGCGCGACCCGCACTATTCCTCTATCTGCGTCTCCGGCAAGAATAGCTGCTTCGGCCGCATTAATCCCCGCTTGAATCGTGGGATAATCCACAGAAGGCACTTGGAACTCAAGTATTAGTGCGTTACCATTACCCGCTATAAAGACAAGGGCAAGACAAACGCTTGCAAACAAAGCCAAAATCCTTTTCCCTTTCATATTTTTCTCCCTATTCCAATTTTTTTTATACATTATATTTCATACAAATTCTTTTAATTCACTCTTTCTCCTCAGCGAAAAGATATCCCTCATTTTATTCATATGAGTGAACGTACGAATGCGAGTGAGAGAGTGAGTGAATTTTGTTCTAATCTTGAGCATATACGCTTCTTTTCCAAATCTTGGGATTGCAGTAGTTAGTTTAATAGAAAAATCCCAGGAGTGTCAATCGACTGAGGGATGAAATAAGGGGTGTTTTTTTCCTCATAACAGTAATCTTCATCAAGGAGTGGTTCTCACCCCTTTAGACTAGCCACTGAAAAGCAGAGAATGCCGGTCACCCAGTTTTTATTGGTATAAAATGGAATGGATTGAACGGTTAGAAGCCTGTAATCTTATCCAGAATCACTCAACACTTCTCAGGATGCATCTTCCTCGCATCCCTTAAGAGGAGACATAAATCCTCCCATTGTTCTCTCGGTTAAGGGAACCATGGAACGGCATTGTTTGATCTGGACTTCTTTATCGGAGATGAATTTTCCGATTTTTTTGGCTTTGGAGTAGATTTCCTCTGAGACGTTAGGCTTAACTTTCTCGAACAGCAATATCTTGACCGTCGGTTCTTGCTTTTCATCGAAATCCCAGACTCCAACGACTCGGCCGTCCTTCAAGATAGTTGAAGTCGCATTGCCCGAGCGGTCAAAAACTTTAGTATGCAGCTCCGGGATTAAATATCTCTTCCGCTCTTTATAACCCATGAGATACGGATCGAGGAGTGGCATGAAACTGA
>JASFPJ010000148.1:0-7553 GCA_050116035.1 Candidatus Aminicenantota bacterium
ACTTATTAGGTGACTCTTTTAGCAATGATATTGAAGGCAAAAGTGTCATTGCGAGCGAAGCGTGGCAATCTCTTATGGGGAAATGCATTTCTTTTTACGAGATTGCTTCACTCCGTTCGCAATGACATCCAAAAAGTGTTACCTAATGACTGAGCACGTACAGATGGTCAGGTTACTCTGCCATTCAATATACAAAAAGGTCGATGCCTAATCGAATGAGACACCAGCCACCAGGAGAGCTCAGGTCGGGAACCAAACCCAATGTATTAATGATGGTCTGCACAGCTGGACATGTCGATCATGGGAAGACGCAATTGATAAGGCTGCTGACCGGCTGTGAGACAGACCGCTTGAGGGTAGAAAAAGAGCGGGGATTGACGATTGAACTCGGTTTTGCGCCCTGTGTCCTCGAGGGCGACCTCTGTATCGGGATAGTCGATGTGCCCGGTCATGAGAAGTTCATCAAGAACATGGTGGCCGGAGTTTCGGGGATTGACATGACGGTACTGGTCGTTGCCGCAGATGATGGCATCATGCCTCAGACTATCGAGCACTTCCAGATTATGGAGTTGCTCGGTGTTTCCCGCGGCATAGTGGCTCTGACCAAGATTGACCTTGTTTCCGAAGAGCGGATCAAGCAGCTTTCCAGAGAGATACGAGATTTTCTCAAGGGCACTTTCATGGAAGATGCTCCCGTCTGTCCGGTTTCATCTCTGACGTATGCTGGCTTTCCTGAGTTTTATGATGCCCTGGTCCAGCAGGCAAAGAGTCTATCCAGGCGATATAAGTCAGGTATATTCAGGATGCCTGTTTCGCACGTATTTACCCGGAAAGGCTTTGGGGTTGTTGTCATGGGAATCCCTGTCGCCGGATCTATTCAGGTTGGGACTGAGATAGAAGTCATCCCTGGCCATCAGAGGGGTAAAATAGTCGGAATCCAGCAATTCCTGAATGATACTCGCAATGGAGAATACGGCCAGTGTCTGGCATTGAATATTCCGGATTTTGACAAAAAGCCTCCTGTTCGGGGTCAGATTCTCAGCCTACCTGGTTACCTTGAGCCGGCTTCAATGTTCCATCTTCAACTGAGGAGCATCCGTGGACTTCGAAGCCCCATCCGTAATGCAGAGCAGGTTAAATTTCACACCGGAACCATTGAGCAATTGGGCAAGATTTATCTGCTGGAAGATGAGGTGCTGGAGGAAGGGGAGACTGGATTAGCCACTGTTATCCTGTCCAATCCTGTCGCGGCAGCTCCCCAGGACAGGTTCATCATCAGGCGTCTTTCCCCTCTAACCACAGTTGGCGGGGGAAATATAATCAGCGTTTCCCATTCTGAAAAGAGACCAAAGAAAAAACGCATGGCTGAGCGGCTCAACGATTACTTGGCCTTTTTCCAGGATGTGGATCCTCTGAGCGCGGAAGGCTTGGAGAGAAAAGTTGAGTGTGCCCTCCGCACAGAGCTCAAAAAAAGTGCTTCCCTGGAAGAGATATCCAAAGGGACTTTATTAACGAAGGATAGTGTGAAAGAAAGCTTGTCCCGTCTAGTCGAAGACAAGAAAATCATTTCATTAGGCACTGAGCACTATATCCATTCCGATGCTTACAGTGCATTTTTGAGCAGTGTGGAGTCTCGACTGCGGAAAGCCGTTTCCGAGGATGGAGCGCTGAGTCTCACCATCAGCCAACTGCGCCAGGATTTTAACTGGCCAGTCCGATTGTGGAAAAGGATTGAGGAAGACCTTCAACGCAGAGATGTGGTGAAGAGGGAGGGAACGAGGTTTATTCTTCAGGGTGCCGTCGAGAAACTCAGTCCGGAAAAGCGCCGCTTGATGACAAATATACAGAAGGTCTATGCCGAGACTGGATATCATTCACCGAGACCAGACGAACTCCCCAAGATGCTCCAGGCTTCGAAGGAAGAGGTTGACCGGATTCTGAACTATTTGTACAGCCAGAAAAAATTGATTCGACTTTCCAAAAATGTGGTGTTAGACTATGACAGCTTTAAAAAAGCCCAGGATAGGGTTGTGGCGACTATTAAGGAGAAGGGCGCTCTCGATTCCGCGGATTTCAAACAATACATTGGCTCCACGCGAAAATACGCGTTGGGCATTCTGGATTTCCTCGATTCGAAGAGGATTACAGTGCGCACCGGAAACATCAGAAAATTGACTCCGGATTACCTAAAGTACCTACTCTGATGATAAAAAAGCTGAACAACAGAAAAGTCATGGCTGTTGGAGTCTTGATTGTTGTTCTGGCACTGTTATTGGCAGGCAGTATACGGACGCACAAGGTGTATGAATCAGATACTGAAGAATTCGGGCTTCTCACTTTTCACAGGATTAATGAGTTTCAAATGGTTGTGGATGCGACTTTTCATGGAGTGGCTCGTGAAGGAGATAGGCTCTATTCCACTTATGACCGCTCCCAGCCCAGAGGCAAATCCGCCTGTCCGACCTGACAGTAAGAAGAAAGCGGCAGTCAGGGAGGCTGCAACAAATCATCGATTATGATCAAGAGAAGAATAACGCAGACCCTTTCCCTTCTTCTCTTGCACAGTTCCTGGGGGCCTGAGCTCAAATGGTTCTGCAACCCTGTTCTCAGCTGCCATTCCTGTGTTCTCTCCTGGTTCGCCTGTCCCATCGGAGTGTATATCCATTATTCCGGATACCATCTCTTCCCATTCATCGCACTCGGTACGGTCCTGCTGCTCGGAATCATGTTTGGAAAGCTGTTCTGTGGATGGGTTTGCCCTTTTGGCTTCCTTCAGGATATGCTGCATAAAATTCCTACCCGGAAGTTGACACTTCCGAAGTGGACAAGCCATATAAAATACCTGGTCCTGGTCCTCATGGTCTTCCTCATCCCTTTTTTCCTGGGGGAGGAAACGATGTATTCGTTCTGCCGAATCTGTCCGGCGTCGGCCCTTCAGGTCACTCTGCCGAATCTTTTTACCAGTCGTTCTCTCATCCTCCCCCTGGCCACACTAGTGAAGCTGATGGTTTTAGTTGTTGTCCTCTTGGGCGTGATCTTCAGCCGCCGGGCTTTCTGTAAGGTCTTATGTCCGATAGGCGCAATCCTGGCACCGCTGAATCTCCTCAGTTTTTGGAAGGTTAAGCTCCCCACCGATAATTGCATTTCCTGTGATAAATGTGATGAAGTTTGCCCCTCGACTGTTTCCCCTTCTTCGAGAATCGCTCAAGGCGTCGTTTCAAATCGGTCTCTCGACTGTATGGTCTGTCATGACTGTCGAACGGTCTGTCCCCAGAAGGCCAAATAGGCAAAGATAGAAAAACGCAACATTTTTTCCTTGTTTTCGACTAAATTTTATGAAAAAATCGAAACAATGAAAAAATCCCCCCTTCTTTTTTGTATCTTTCTCACTCTGCTCGTTTTCGGCTCATCTCTCCACGCTAAGGCGCCTGTTGAATCTGAAGGAGAACCAGAATCCAAGTATGTTTTTCGTTTGCCTTATATGGAGAAGGGATTTTATCTTCGGCTGTATGTCCCCCTTGAAGGAAGTGAAGTTGTTTTTAAAAAGGAACCGGATTTCGGAGACCATAAGGTTATTCGAGGGTCCATTCCCGCAGCTAGAGAAGAGAAGGAATTTCTCTGTTTTGCCTGGGACGTTTCGGAACTCAAACTCTACCTGGACCTGAATCGCAACCTCGACCTGACTGATGATCCATCCGGAGTATTCCAAGGACAGGGCAAAAAATACCAGCAGTCTTTCCATAATGTCCGGTTTAAGTCGGTAGATTCCCAGGTTCCTCTCCTCTATCATGTCACCGTGAGTTTTAGCGATTACAGAATCTATGGAATTCCTCTTCGTTGCGTTGTGTATGTGCGTTCCGGTTGGAAGGGAGATATCGTTCTCTACGGGAAAAAGTGGCAACTGAGAGTGGTGGATAACCTGGACGGAATCATAGGGCCAGATGACATCATGACTCTTCGACCCTATGAAGAGGGTCAAGAGGAACCGGTCAGCTTTTCCAGCTACGACCGTTTAGACCTACCGCAAAGGATATTCTTCGATGGGCATGACTACGACCTTGGCTTTGGTTTTGAACCTGGCACGGGAGGAAGCCAGCTCGTCGCCACCTTCAAAGAATCTCCATCACTTCTGGGCACTCTCGAGATGAGTAGCAGTCACATCAGGCGCCTGATTCTTAGAGAGGGAAAGGACAGAGACTCATCTCTGGTCCTTCTGGACCTTCCTGGCAATAGGGTGCTCGTCCCGGCTCGGGTGTACAGCAGACAGCGAATCTTCCTGGATGGAGGGGAAATATTCAGGATACTCTTTGCAGGTAGCCGGAACGAGATATCCGTAATTCAGGATGAAGTCACGCCGCTGAAGCTCGGGGTCCCGTTGACCCACACCGTCGAGATGAAACGCCACGGCACAGAATTGATGCTGGATTATCAACTGCTCGGGGTGGGTGGCGAGAAGTATGTCAATTACGGGAGGGACTTCAAGAATCGCCCTGCATTTGCCATCTATCGGGGAAAGAAACAGATAGCATCGGGTTCATTCGAATATGGCTGAGGGGGGACCTGCTCGAACTCATGGCGAGTTCCTTTCACGACTTTTGGGAAGCTCGAGGTCATCGCCTCCCACGACATCGGCACACTCGGATATCCAAAAGGGCAGCCGGTTATTTACTACTGGAGTGTTTTTATAAGTATTGCTAAGGTCCTGCCTTGGCTCGTCTTGGTTGTGTTGCTGGGGCTCAGGCCCAATCGTTCATGGAAGGCCTGGATGATTCTCATCCCCCTGGTTATCATTCGCGCTGGATTGATCTTTTTTAAATCTTCGCAATTCTCCTGGCTTTTTGAGGTTAGCCAGATTATTGGATGGTTCGCCCTGGCAGTTACCATTTGGCTGCTTCTTGTGTATGTGATGAAGTCACAGCGTCGTTTAGTCACCTCTCTCTTTTCTGTCATAATCATGGTCGCTGTGTGCTTTTTAAGCATCCTTTCATATTACAGTTTGAGTTTTCCCGAGGAATCGTTGTACTTGCTGATTATGTTTGGGTTGGGGATTTTTATTATGCTGATAGGGATGATTGCCACCCGTTTTTTTATTCGGAAACGGAATACCTTTAAGAACTTCATACTGCGTCATCCTGTCTGGCACTTGTTGATTTCCATGGTGACTGGATTGATCATTTATTTTGTGTTCTCTCTGATGGGGATGCCTACCGGTTGGGCTGGCGGAATCCTTCTGGAGGGTCTGACGGTTGGCGTAGGGATGGGTATTGTTCTTTACATTGTTTTATTCCCATTTTTGTTTATTGCTTTTTTCAACAGGATTTATCGCGGTCGTCTTGAATCTGTGTTTGGATTTGAAAAAGTGGAGAGCGGGTCAGGTAGCCTGCCAGGCGAACAGAAGGAGAAAATCAAGCGATGAGAGTGACTTGCATTTGATAAAATTCTATGACAGAATTTTTTATAAACAATGTTTGGGGAGATAGAAAAATGAGAAGACGCACTCCAGCATTATTGGCAATTTTCTTAGGATTCTGTTTAACGAGCGCTGCGTTTGCGATCGATGTGCCTCTGAAATACCAAAAACATCCCGCTGAGACGGAAGATTTTTATCCTTCTGGTTCTAATGGGTTTGAAGTCACATTAAAGAAACCTTCAGGCGATTGGAAGCTGCCTGCGCTTATAAGTGAGCGTCCCCTTTATGCCATTGTCAAAATCGGTGATACGGAGCGCCTCTGCATATTGGACCGTCAGAAAGAAGATTCGAAGTTATATGATCGGATTTATTTCGACTCCAACGGCAACAGTAACTTAACAGATGACCCTGTCATTGATGGAACCGTACGGTTTGGACCTGAAAACCGGTATGGTATGTTGGAATTTCCAGCGATTGACACCAAGATTGAAGTCGACGGCAAATCGCTGCCTTACAGTTTCAGTCCATTGGTTTACATTTTTAACCTGAAGCAACTGGCCAAATCGGAATTCGATGAGAAGACCGTCAGCCAATTCGTCAACTTCATTGTTCGACTCAATTGTTCCTATACGGGCGAATTCCAGATTGGAAATCAAAAATACAGTGTTATTCTCGGCGACAGCAATTGCAACGGCCTGTTCAATGAGAGGTTCTCTGTTTTTAAATTCAAGAAGCCTCCCCCTGGGCGAAGGCGAGTTTATTCTCTGGGGGACAGGTTTTACATAACCACCGGCGGTAAGATGGATTATTATGACTCCCAGATCTTGGGGGACTTGCTGCAGGTGAGGGATAAGCTGTTTAAAATCAGTGTCAGCACTGCAGAAGGAAAGATGACCTTGACACCAGTGACTGACAATTTAATCTCTGTTCAAATGACTGCAGACACTGAGCGGCTTTCTCTCTACACAGAGGACGAAAAGCACTGCCTGATGGCCTACCTGCCCAGCAAAATGATCAAGGTCCCGGCTGGGAAATACAGGCTTTACAGCTACCAGGTATTTAAAAAGGATAAACAGGGCGACTTGTGGCGTCTGAACGCTACGGCGACAACAGAATCCCCGTGGGTATCTGTTGAGGGGAAGGGAAAAACAGTTGTTGAACTGGGAGAGCCCTACATACCCCTCGTTGAAGTCAGGGTGAGAGAAAATAGATCGAGAGTTTCCATAGGATTCGACATTGAAGGTAAGGCCAAGGAATTTGTCACTGATTTGAGCCACATATCTGGTGAGCAGACCCAAATTGCGTTATCGAAAGAGGAGGACTTAGGGCATCGTCCCAAGGAGCCGACCTACAAGATCGTGAAAACCGACGGCGAAGTGGTCACGCAGGGCTCCTTCCGGTATGGCTGAGGATTCAGCTGTTCGGCCACATGGGATGGCCCAAAAAAAGGCACAGAATATTATATCCTCACCAACTACCAGGTGGGTCCATTCAAGACTGAGCTGAAAAAGAAAGCGTTTAAGTTTTAGAAACGGCAGCAAGTCGGAATAGAATTCACTGTTCGCTGGGGGGAGATCCATGAAGGACTTTTTCAATCTCTTCCATAGTGAGTACCTTAGTGCCGCCTTCCTCCGCAGGATTGTCTCTTAAATATTCAAACAGTATCAACCTTTGATCCGGTGAACAGAAATTTTCTATCCAGTGATGTTCTTGCTCAGGAAGGGCATACGGTCCGCAGTTGGGACATTCATACTTCCAGCCTTCGGGAGGTTGATCCGGGCCAGTCACATCTGAAAAAGGATTTCTTTCGGCCTGAGCTCCGCACAATAGGCATTCACTTTTGTCCCCGGGTGTCATAGCGCAATCCCTCCTTAGATGGTTTTTCGTTACTGACAATCTTGAGATAATTTTAAGTCAAAGTATCTGAAAAGGCAAGCTAGAGATACTCGGATTTCACTTCTTAGGCTATTCTGAATTCAATCCCTGTCCCAGCGCGTTTTGACCGAAATTTTCTTTTCATGCTTCCTGAACTTGGAAGAGTAAAGATTGATTTTTTAGTAATGTTAATGTAAAAAAAGGTTAAATTTTTCAATAGGAGGGAATTATGAAATTGGATAAAGTGCGTTTGGGCGGTACGTTAGCT
>JASFPJ010000149.1:0-7475 GCA_050116035.1 Candidatus Aminicenantota bacterium
GCTGGTGGGACGGAAAAGGATACTTTCATCCTGACCCAGTCAGAGTGTTCGGCTTAAAGTTGAAATAGCCTAATCTTAAAAACTCCCTCAGCCCATTTCCTGCCCGTTTATTCCTTATATGCCAATCGTAATGTTAACCAGTCCTTTTTTACCAACATGTTCTTCCAGTATGTGTGTTAAAACATCATGAATTAGATTCAGCCTGATAGGGATAGTATGCACCTGGAGGAGCGAGATTCAAGTTCTCATTGGATGTTTTACGCTTGATTTATGAATGCGGCTGGTTTAATAAGTTAATGAAAAAGCGGATTTGCTATTTTGCTTGAAGGAGAAAATCGAATGAGGATGCGCGGATTACATTTTATCAGATTATTTTGTCTGTTTATCGTCCTGGGCATTACATCTCTCTCTTGTTTAAAGATTCCTCCTCTCCCGTTTAAGATCCTTCCCAAACCCCACAAGGTTCAATTCCTTAAAGGTCAAGGATTGAGAATAGACGAGTTGAAATCCGTCCGGCTCGAAAGAGATTTGTCTCGGCCCATCATGGGATCGATTCTCTCCCGTCTGCCTCTTGCCAGCGAGGATGAAGGAGGAACACTGACTCTTGCACTTTCAGAAGATAAAGACCTGCCTCAATCCGAAGAGGGGTATATCCTGCATATCAAAAACGGCAGAGTCAATCTGGAATCTAGAGGAGAAGCCGGCCTCTTCTACGGCTGCCAGACCCTTGAACAGCTCCTTGAAGATTCACGCGATACCGGCATCCCTATCCCGGCTTGCCGGATAACCGATTATCCGGCTCTCCCTTATCGAGCCGTTCACATCGATGTCAAGCATCATCTGGATACGATGAAATACTACTACGACAGCATTGACCGGCTTGCCCGCTACAAGATAAATGCCGTTATCTTTGAATTCGAGGATAAGCTGCGCTACAGGCGGCGGCCGCTTGTCGGAGCGCCTCAGGCCATCAGCATCGATGAGATGGCCGCACTCACACAGTACGCGCGAGAGCATCATGTGGAGATAAGCCCGCTCGTGCAGGGACTCGGTCATGCCACTTTTATCCTCAAGCATGAGAAATATGCTTCGCTTCGGGAGGACCCGGAGAGCCGGTGGGCATTCTGTCCGTGCGATGAGGGAACTTATGAGGTTCTGTTCGACCTTTATCTGGACGCGTTCGAGGCAACGCCGGGAAGCCGGTATCTTCATGTCGGTGGAGATGAAATCGGGGAGATTGGCCAGTGCCCCCGCTGCAAGCCCCGGGCAGATAAAGAGGGAAAACTGGCTCTCAACCTTTACTGGCTCAGGCGGGTTTGTGAATTTGCCCAGAAGCATAGCCGCATTCCGATTTTCTGGGATGACATGCTTTTCAAGTATGCGGGAGTCTGGAATACCATGTGGAGTGACCTTGAGCCAAAAGAAGTCACGCAGCTCTGGGAGAAAGGAGAACCGATCCTGGATAGCGTGCTCGAGCAGTATCCAAAGAACTGCGTGTACATGCGCTGGAATTACACGCTGGCTCGTCAGGATGGCAACATTCGGGCATTGGAGTGGTTTAAGAAACGAGGCTTAAAGGCCTGGATTGCTACGGCGGCCCAGAATGTTCACCCTCTTTTTCCTCAGGATGACAGAGTCAACATCATCCAGAGTTTCATAAAGCTGGCGGATGAGAAGGATATCGATGGAATGCTCTGCACGGCCTGGGATGATTCCTCTCCGCACATGGAAACTTACTGGAGAGGGCTGATCGCATCAGGCGAGTTTAGCTGGAATCCTGGAGGGCGGTCCTTGGACGAATTCGAAGTCGCCTTTCTTCAGCGGGAGTTTGGCCCGGAGTGCGTGGAGGCTACCCACCTGTATTCTGAATTGTTCCAGGCGGTCTCCTTCTGGAACAGGGCTTTATGCGAGAAGGGGAATCGTGTGAGGATTCAGGAGCTCATTAGCCTTCCGGATCCGGGTGACACAGGAGAATGGAGCCGGAAAAACGAAGAGAGGCTTGAGACGGCAGTAGATGAGGCAGAGAAGTATCTGAGGCTCCAAGCGCAGCTCGCAGAGCTAATCCATAAATCCCGCCGCAACCGTTATCATCTTGAAATGCTGTCCGCCATCAATGATCTTCAGGTGACTCCGGCTCACATGCTTCTGGCTTTGAAGGAATGCGACAGTTCGAACGAGAAGAAACGCACCAGGGGAATGGAAAAGGTTCAGTATGTTCTGGTTGAATTCGACATTGCCTGGAAAAAACTCAAGCAAGTATATGAAAAAACACGTTTCCTCTCTTATCCGGAGGAGTATGTCCGGGACCGGTATTTCCATATGGCCAGCCGGACAGAGGACCTGTCCTGGATGGTCGAAGTGGAAGAGCAGTTCCACAAGAATGTCAGAGCCTGGCTCACTCAATAACCGCATCTGTAAACATTGGGGTCAGACCCTAGCAACTATAGTTATTTTGCAGGAATCTTTTTTATTGGAATCTCAGGATTCAAGGTTTGATCACAATCACTCGGCATCAGACCTGGAAAGGTCGGAATCCAATGAATGACTGAAGTTTTTAGCGTCTGATCCCATTCATCGGATAGAGTCGGATTTTTTTTAAAATAGGCTTGACATTTCCTTTTTATATGTTAACCTACTTGTGTAAGGTTAACATTTGTTAACTTAATAATTAATGGTTAACAAGTGTTAACTAAGTATAATAAAGTTAACAATAAAAAATGTCTGGGAGCAAGCATTGTGAAAAAAATCAATATGGACACAGGTAAATATCTAACTGTTTCTCAGCTTGCAGAGATTTTAGGTGTTAGTCGAATTGCGGTTCATAAGAGGATTAAAAATGGAGACATAAAAGCCGAAAAAATTGGAAAAATGTATGCAATCCCAAAATCTTATGTTTCAGAAATTCTCGGGCAAACTTTAAGCGAATCTCGGAAGAAAATAATAAAAAAAGCCGTTCATAAAGCAGTCAAAGAATACGGCGAAGTGCTTATAAAATTGGGAAATGAATAGTGAAAAAGATTTCAATCACAGAAGTTGAGTATATTGCATTTAGACTGGCAAAAGAATTGCCATTTGAGGAACATATCCCAAATTTTTCCACTCGGTTTCCTAATATTCTGGAAAGTTGTCTGGCGACTCCGTTCCAAAGCTTTTCTCGAAAATCGCTTTATCCAACTCTTATATCAAAAGCCAGCATGCTGTTTTATTTAATGATAAAAAATCACCCTTTTCAAAACGGAAATAAACGTATTGCTATGACTACATTATTAGTTTTTCTCTTCATGAATAATCAATGGATTGAAGTAGATTTGCAGGAAATGCTTAATTTTGCACGATGGGTAGCAGAAAGCCCGCCAAGGCTTAAAAATGAAGTCGTGAAAGCTATCGAAAAGTTCTTGAGATTATATGTTGTCAAATTAAATTTAGATTAGTGGATTGATTGCTATAATTTAAATTCTCTCCATTTAGAATCCGGTTCTTTCCAATCCCTGATAAAAAATGGAAGATTTTGAAAAGGATTTGAGTTAATATATTTCTTTTTAAGACTCATTGATTGGTACCGAATGCCGTGAATGAATATGCCATAAAAGTCGAGGATTTAACCCGAAAGTTTAACGGGCTTGCGGCCGTGGACCACATTTCTTTCAAAGTGGACACTGGCGAGCTTTTCGGGCTTCTCGGTCCAAACGGGGCAGGAAAGACAACCACTATCAATATGCTTTCCACTCTCCTCAAGTCGACATCAGGGTATGGAGAAGTCGTGGGGCATGATATCTCCAAGAGTAAAGATGAAATCCGGCGCAGCATCGGGATCGTTTTTCAGGAACCAGCTCTGGATATCAAGTTGACCGGAGAGGAAAACCTGGAGTTTCATGCGATGTTGTACGGGATCAAAAAAGTGGAGAGGAGGAGGAGAATTAAAGAAGTCATTGAGCTTGTTGAGCTGACAGAGAAAAAAAATGTCCTTGTTGAAAACTATTCGGGTGGCATGAAAAGGAGGTTGGAGATAGCGAGGGGATTGATTCACAAGCCAGAAGTTTTGTTTCTGGATGAACCGACACTCGGCCTGGATGCGCAGACAAGACGTCATATCTGGGATTATATAAAGAAATTGAATAAAGAGGGTAAAGTCACCATAATTCTCACAACCCACTACATGGAAGAGGCGGATTTTCTCTGTGACAGGATTGCCATCATGGATAGAGGGAAATTTGTGGCGATGGATTCACCCGCACGATTGAAGGATATTCTCGGAGGAGATGTGGTCTCTCTGGAGATTGAGGGGGACTCAGATGCCCTGGTTAAACAGATCAACAGCCTGGATTGGATCAAGAACATGGCCAGACATGATGAAACTCTGAGCTTGACGATGGAGAAGGGAGAAAGACGGATCCCAGAATTGATCACTGTGGCCAAGGAAAATGGAGTCAACGTCACCTGCGTCCACTTGCGAAAACCGAGCCTGGAGGACGTTTTTATCCACTTCACCGGAAAAACCATCAGAGAAGAAGAAGCGAGCCAAACAGAACGGAACTTAGCGATGATAAGAGCCAGAATGGGAAGGAGAATGGGAAGGAGATGATACTCAATAAGGCTGCCATATATGTCCTGTGGCTTCGGGAGATGAAGCGTTTCATGAGGGCCAAGTCTCGGGTTGTCGGGGCCCTGGCGATGCCGTTATTCTTTCTCGCTTTTCTCGGATTGGGATTCAGACGATTAGCTGTTCCCGGAATATCGGGAGAGGTGGATTATATTCGTTTTCTGGTCCCCGGCATAATCGGGATGAGTATACTTTTTTCCTCCACCTTTGGCGGATTATCAGTGCTGTGGGACAGAGAATTCGGATTCCTGAAGGAAATCATGGTGGCACCTGTGAGCCGGATCTCTATCGTGCTCGGAAGGATTGCCGGAGGAGCGACGACCACGATGATTCAGGCGCTCCTCATCCTGGGCATATCTTGCATCATGGGATTCAAGATAATGAGTGTCTCGTCAATTTTTCTGGCGCTTGTGTTCATGACATTGATTTCGATCACTTTTCTCGGATTGGGATTGATTTTCGCTTCAAAGATGAGAGACATGCAGGGATTTAGCATCGTGATGAATTTTGTGATATTCCCTCTTTTCTTCCTCTCCGGTGCCCTTTATCCGATAGAGAATTTTCCGCCTTGGTTGAGGTATATCTCGAAGGTCGACCCCCTCACTTACGGAGTTGATGGGTTGAGGGCCTCGTTGATTGGAATTTCTTCTTTTTCAATGGGTTACAATTTTGTCCTGCTGCTGATATTTTCGACGGTGATGATCATCCTGGGCGCTTATTTCTTTGAGAAAAGCGAAAGCGTGTGAGAAATTCTTCCTGAATTAGATAATTTCCCCCCTTGTGTCATTAGGAGCGTACCGCGACAATTCCATATGGAAAAAGTGCATTTGTTTTTACGAGATTGCTTCACTCTGTTCGCAATGACATTTTGTATTGTGTCATTGCGAGTGAAGCGTGGCAATTCCATATGGAAAAAGTGCATTTGTTTTTACGAGATTGCTTCACTCTGTTCGCAATGACATTTTGTATTGTGTCATTGCGAGGAACGAAGTGACGTGGCAATCTCATAATTGTATCATTTCAAGCAGGAGGGCTATGTTCCCGTATCCTTTCAAGCATTGGATATGTTTCCCTTCACAGAATTCATAGAGACCGTTACGTTATTAAACCGGCAATAGTGAAAGCTATCCCTCTTTATTGCCAGAAAAGTTTTTATCCTTTATAATCAGACGGACTCAGGGAAATGAAGGCAGTCAAACACTATTGGAAAGAATCGATTCCATCTCACACCTTCGATAGTCAATCATGAAACCAATAAGCAGCAGAAAGAGAATCTTTATTTCGGTGACAATTTTCCTGATCGTCTTTCTAGTGGGAATGACGGGATTCAAGATTTTTGGAGGAAGAGATTGGTCTTTTGTTGACAGCCTTTACATGACCGTTATCACGCTTTCCACAGTCGGATATGGAGAAGTCAAGGATATCAGCGCCAACCCGGGCGCGCGAATATTCGCATCAATCTTTATTCTTGTCTGTTTAGGGACAATTGCCTTTGTTGTCTCCTCTGTCACGAGTTTTATCGTCGAGGGAGAGATGAAAAACCTCCTTGGGAGAAGAAAGATGGAAAAAGAAATATCAAAGCTCAAGAATCACTACATCATCTGTGGAACCGACGAGACAGCCCAGACAATTATCCAGGAATTGATTCATACAAAAAAAGATTTTGTTGTCATTGAGCCCTTGAAGGAAAAGATAGATAAACTCTCTTCTTCAATAAAGGGCCTTTTTATCCACGGCGACCCCACGGAGGACAACATTCTCATCTCCGCAGGAATCAAGAGGTCCAGAGGAATTTTTTTCTCTCTCCCCACAGATGAGGCCAACCTATTTTTAACCATCACTGCCCGCAGCCTGAATCCCGACATACGAATCGTGACAAAAGGAATCGATGTCAAATCTCACAGCAAAATCATGAAGGCTGGCTCGGATGCCGTTGTCTCACCGACCTTTATCGGGGGCATGCGGATGGTTTCTGAAATGATACGTCCCGCCGTAGTGACTTTTCTTGACATGATGCTCCGGGAGAGGAAGAAAGTCCTGCGCGTTGAGGAAGTCACTGTCAAGAAAGGCGCACCGCTGGATGGGAAAACAATAGAAGAATCAAAGATTAGTGAGAAGACGGGCGCCCTTCTGGTTGCTGTGAGCAGGAGTGGAAGCAAAGATTATGAGTTTAATCCGTCGAAAGAAAAGGTCCTCAAAGAGAATGACGTCCTTATTCTTATGGCATCTCCCGAAAGCGTTATAGAGGTGGGAAAATTAGCCGGTTTGGATTAAGAGGACTTTTTCTTTCTGGATTTTGGCTCTGGCAGTTTCTCCGGTTTTTCTTCGCTGACGAGTTCTAGTTTGCCCGAGAATCTATCCAGCCGCTTCTCCGCATCATCAAATTTGCTTTTCGCATTGATGAGGTGAGTGCCCAAAACCTGAAAATCGCTCCGGAAACGGCCCAAGTCACCCTGGAGTCTGGCCAGAGATTGAAAAATATACTGGGCGGATTTCTCGATTTGAAGCCCTTTGAGTCCGAGCACGATGACCTGTAAATAGGCGAAGAAGGAGTTCGGAGAAACAGGGATGACTCTTTTCTTCATGGCGAATGTATAAATACTCCGTTCTTCCCCAAGACTTTCATCCTTGAGGATTGTCTCGTAATAGATGTTTTCGGCCGGGATGTACATCAGGGCGAAGTCGTAGGTGCCCTCATCAGGAAGGATGTATTTTTGGCTGATCCCGTCGATGTGTTTTTTAACATCGGTGACGAATTTTTTCTTCAGATCCTCTTTTTCTTTCTGGTTCTCTTCTTCTAAGTATTTCTTGAAGTTTTCCAACGGAAACTTTGCGTCGATAGGGACGAGGTTGCTTCCGAGACGGACGATGGCAT
>JASFPJ010000150.1:0-7460 GCA_050116035.1 Candidatus Aminicenantota bacterium
AAGGACGACAGGGGATGTCGGACCAAGATCACTGTCAAGGTTGACGGTGATGTGACGCGCCTGTGGAAAAATTGGAAGAGCGGACTGCATCGGCAGACATGTTATGGAGATATCACAAAGGAGCTGGGATACTTCTGCAGGTTCAAAGAGATAGATATGGTGAACGAGTTGGCTTGAATTTTTCTGTCTTGCCCTCAGTTGATGATGAACAGCATCGACAAAAAAGAATCTCTTCATAAAGATGATCTTCAGCGGGGCCTGCCCATGGTCGAAGCCCGAGATCCTGAAGCCCTGGAGCAGGAAAGACAGGTCCTGAAAGAGATCAACGCCCGGCCGCACTTCTGGCAGCGGTGGAGAGGCTACTGGGGGCTTTCCGGTCCAGGCTGGATCCAGAGTGCGCTCACACTCGGCGCCGGATCCGCCGGCTCGGCCATATTTGCCGGGGCTGTCTACGGATACAAGCTGCTCTGGGTGCAGCCTGTGGCCATGTTTCTGGGAGTGATGATGTTCGCTGCCATTGGCCATCAGCTTCTCGTTACCCGGGCCCGGCCTTATGATGTGTACTGGAAGAGACTCCACCCCAGCCTGGCCCTTCTATGGGGATTCAATGTTTTGCTGGCTTCTATAGTCTGGCAGTTCCCACAGTATTCTCTCGGAACCGCGTTCTTTAAAGATATTTTTAACGTTTTCGGTATCCATATGCCAAGGGGTCCGATCGCTCTGGTACTTCTGGTGTTCGCCACAACGATCTGCTGGAGCTACGGCCGCGGCAGCCGGAAGGCTATCCGCGTATTCGAGCGAATCCTCAAATACATGCTGATGCTTATGGTTCTCTCCTTTTTTCTTGTGGTCATCAAGACCGGAGTGGACTGGATAGAGACGTTGAAGGGTTTTTTCTCCTTTCATATTCCGCGGAGCCGGGAGGGCATCACCATAGTCCTTGGACAATTAGGTGCAGCTGTCGGTGTCAACATGACTTTTCTCTATCCGTACACCTTGCTGGCCCGAGGCTGGAGCAAAGAGCACCGCGGACTGAAGAATTTTGACCTGGGCACGTCGATGCTTATCCCGTTTATTCTCGCGACCAGTTTCGTCACTATCGCCTGCGCCAACACCCTTCATCTCCAGGGAATCGAAGTCCAGGGGCCACTCGATGCCGCCCATGCATTGGAGCCTCTTGTGGGACTCACCTTCGGACGTCTGATCTTCTCCTTCGGGATTCTGAGCATGTGTCTCACCACTCTCATCATCGAGATGCTCATCTGCGGATTCGTGTTGAGTGAAATGTTTCGTTTCGAGTATCACGGCTGGGCCTATCGGGCCAGCACCATGCTGGCAAACATCGGGATCCTTGGAGCCTTCTACAGCATGCCTCTCTGGCTGCCGGTCGTCGCCTCTTCGTTCAACCTTGTTATGATGCCCGTCGCTTATATTTGTTTTTTCATCCTGCAGAATAAAAAAAGCTACCTTGGGGAAGAAGTCAACCGGAGAATCAAGGGAACGGTATGGAATATCATCCTCATTATTGCGATTCTGGTCGTGGCTGCGGGTGCAGTGATAAAGGTTCTTTCGGTTCTCGGATACTGGCAGAGTTAAGAAAATAACTTATTATTTTGTACTGAACCTCTCAAAATTTAATATTGGAAAATTTTCACTCGTCCAAGGTCCTGGTACAGGCCACTGCCTGAAGTCATATTTTTATGGAGTGTTCGGAAACCTTGTTTTTCGACATAAAATTTAAGATTTTGAGTGCGAGGCACGGATGTGATAAAGAATCCGGATTTGTTGGTGTTGTGGAGTTCATAGAAAAACTCGCCTCGAGCGTATCTCTGAGCATCGGATGAAACAGCTAAAGTGCGCATATTAATACTCAATATTTTGTTCAGTTCGGCTGAACTCATTTTGTAGAGTGCTGCAATTTCGGCTTTACTGATTCCTTGCTTTACAAGAGTCTGAACGTCATTAATGAGGATGATAAGCTGAATTTCCTTGTCGAGTTCAATGATTTGGTCCAGCTCTTTATCACTCCTGTAAATCAAAACTAATGCGTTCTCAACAGGTGTGTTAGCTTGTGCGTTATAGATCTTTCCACCGATGAAAATATTGGATTTTGTAAGGGAGACATTATAGTCGCTGGCTATCCACTCCATCGGAATTTCAGGGATTTTCACGCCATGCCAAATTTTGGATTTTGCCAGAGAGCCAACTGCCCAGGTTACAGGATGGATATAACCAAAATCAAAACCCTTTTGTTCCTTCGGAGACCCTCTTGTTGGAAGACCGATTAACTTGTCGTTAAATAATGCGCTTCCTCCGCTGCTGCCGCCGGCCATCGTCGCGTCTGTTTTTATCGAACCTTCCACTGCATAAGGGACATTCTGTGTATAACCTAAAAATTTTCCTATGGTTTTAGTTATGGTATCTCCGCCCTTGGCAGGATAACCCATAATCGTGAGGTCTGCGTCATATTCAATGCTAAAAGGATTGCCCAGCTCAACAAACGGAAAATCAGTCCGTGTGACTTCTTCGCCGGTCTGGTAATTCGCGATTATCTTTAAAACGCATATATCCAGTTGAGCGTCCAAGGCAAGAGGTGTGGCAATGTATTTTATAATCGGGGCTTTAAGGGGATCATTATCACTCAATTCATAGACCAACATATCTTTACTCGCAGGACCGTACACGATCAGTTGATCATTTTTGCTGTCATATTCTTGAGATCCCTCAAAATTGTAGACGTGATAATTTGTGAGGATCAATCCTTCCGGGCTGACGACTGTTCCGGAACCCAAAGGAAATATCATCATTCTTCTGTCTAAGAGTTTTCCGCGATTGATGACTTTATTATCTGAAATAACAGGATTCTGGTAGTATTCGACAATGAGTTCATAACCTAAGCGGACAAATGGCCTGTAATCTTTCGATGCTGTTTGGGCGGAGAGGAAGGTGTATAAACAAACCTGAAAGAGGATAAGTATGAATTTGAAGTTTTTCATTTTCCGTTTCATGGCTGACTCCCTATTGATTTATCCAATGAATGGATTTCAGAATTTGCTCATATATCTTTACAGTTCTCTCGAAATTTTTCGGATTTGCTTGAAGAGAAAAGACATACGTGAATCTCTTTGAAGGAATAATGTCCATGCATATCCAGTGAACAGGAGGAAATTCCTTTGCCCCTAATTGACTTTCATCAACATAACTGTACCTCAAATGCACACCCTTCTTTCCTCCGACTTCGCTTTCCTCAACAAAAAAACTGATCGCATCAACATCGCCTGTGTAGTTCAGCGTGTTTATACCTGAAGGATCAATCGACTCTTCTTTCACTTTTACAGAAAAAATGAATTCTCCTTCATCATCACCCGCTGCTCTGAAGACAGTCTTGCTGAACAATGCATCTGTTCCGATGGGGGAGAGACCTGATGAGGGCAACAATGAAAGTCTGTGGGGACGATATTTAAAGGCAATTCCAAAATCATCATCCTCAAATCCTGCATCCTGCATGGCCATGTTTTTGGCTGTACCTCCCACAACAAGGAAAACTATGACTAAAGCAAACACCAGGTAATCCGGCCTGACTTTGACATCAACTTTCTTATGAAGAGGCTTCTCGGTCAATTTTCTCATCATAAAATAAACAAAGACAAGAATCGCAACGGCAAAGATCAATGTGAGGAAAAAAGAAAGCCAGATTGCACCCCTCAGGCCTGTCAGATAAACAAATTCATTCAGTATGTGATAAAGCCCAATCAGTATCGTGCCAACAACGACTGCCAGAATGGAAGCTGGCTGAACCTTTTTCTCTACAAATTTCACACGTCCGATAATATAACCCACGAGAGAACCAATACTGGCGTAGATCAGGATATTCGTGGTGCTTGTGTATGCGATGGAAAAGAGCGTAAACTCAGGATGAGCCGAAAGATAAGTCAGACTCTTGACGAAAGCAAATCCTGAACCGACGAATGCTCCGTAAACCATCCCATCCACAGGCTCATCGAATTCCGCAGTCCCGTAAAAGCCATAGCGTATAACCAAATAAAACAAGAAACTGGTCACAGTTCCTATCACAAAAATCGAGCCAATAATCATAGCCGCTTTTGTCTCGAACAGCCAGGAATCTATCTTGAAGATGGATTTCTCAAGAGGAAAAATCAATAAGGTCGTGCCAGCCATCCCTGCCAGAAAAGAGACTAAGACGTAAGACGCAGGTTCGGGTTCAATCCGGTCCTGAAAATAAAAGAATAATGTCCAGATAGCACTTGGGATTAAAACAAGGACGAATAGCAGTATATTTCCCCCGATCCCCTTCATACTGAGATAAACTTGACTTCCGACTAAATACAGAACTATGAGAAAAATTACCTGAAAGCCAACATTTAAAATGCCAGACTTAGAGAAATTTTTTACGCGAGCCATCCTCCCTCCTTTGTTTCGATAGTGATTATAAGAAAATCTAATTCTTCATACGGATATAACCGGATTCTAATCTGGTCACTTCCGTTATGTTTTTTGGTAGGCGGCACTTTTGCAGTTGAATGGAAATAATTTAGCTCTTTAAAAACCAAATGTTGTGTCAATAATAGTCTCATGTATTTTTTATGTCAAGAGCAGAGCCTGATGCACCCCACGATAAGATAATCTCACACCAGAATAGCGAGCCGCACAATATTATTTTCTATTATCTTCACTCCTAACTTCATTCTCTGACATTGACAACATCTTTTTTGTCATGATAATTTTGTCTTGTCCTACCCATGGTTTGAAATAAAGAGCGATGAGAGAAACTCAGCCTGACCGATTTATAATAGGCTATTATTCAGAATAACTGGAGGAGTCATGTCTCGAGAAAAAAAGAATAAAGGCATCACTCGCCGCCATTTTCTCAAAGCTGCCGCGGCATCGGTTTTAGCGCCGGCCATTGTTCCATCCACTGTATTCGGTCGAACGGCTCCGAGTAACACATTACTGATGGGATGCATAGGTGTGGGCCGACAGGGCCAGGGCGACATGCAGGAGTTGATTTACCGCGGTCTGGAGGTGGGGGCGCGAGTCGTTGCCGTGTGCGATGTTGATGCCCACCGCATGGAGGATGCTCAATGGATGGTGGATAAGATCTACTCCATGGAACTGGGCAAGGACACCGCTCAAAGCTGTGCGGCCTACCGTGATTTCCGCGAACTGCTGGCTCGAAAGGACATTGATGGCGTCCTGATCGTTACGCCCGACCATTGGCATGCCCCGATGGCCATCGCTGCCGCTCAAGCCAAAAAGGACATCTACCTGGAAAAACCGCTGACATACTCGATCACTGAAGGCCGGAAACTGGTTAAAGCTGTTCGTCGAAATGAACGAATACTCCAAGTGGGTTCCCAGCAGCGGTCCTCCACGTATTTCCTGATGGCTTGCGAGATGGCACGCAATCAACGCATCGGTAAGCTTCACACCATCCACGTCTGGCTGCCTCAGGACCAGGGCACTGGCAATGCGGAGCCGATGCCTGTGCCGAAAAACCTCGATTACGACTTCTGGCTCGGTCCAAAGCCTCAAGCATTGTTCAGCGAGGACCGCGTGCACCCGCAAAGAAGCTACAGCCGGCCCGGATGGCTTCAGGTCGAAGAGTACTGCCGGGGCATGATCACCGGTTGGGGCTCCCATATGAATGACACCGCCCAGTGGGGGAACGGCACAGATGATACCGGTCCGGTCGAGATCGAAGCGAAGGCAGAGTTTCCGGATCGGGGTTTGTTCGATGTCCACACGACTTTTCGCGCCGAGGGAATGTATGCGAACGGAGTCCGCCTGATCATGGAAACGGGAAATCCGGCAGGAGTCCGATTCGAGGGCGACCGCGGCTTTGTATTCGTCCGGCGTGGAGCGATAGAGCCCTCTGACCGGGAGCTGCTCCGCGAAAAAATCCGAGATGATGAGATCAAACTCTACCGCAGCACGAACCACATGAAGGACTTCCTGGAGTGCATGCGCAGCCGGAAAGACCCGGTGGCGCCGGTGGAAGTGGGGCATCGCTCGAACACCATCTGTGTGATAACGCACATCGCCATGAAGCTGGGCCGCAAACTGCAGTGGGATCCCAGGGCCGAACGGTTCATAAACGACGACGAGGCCAACCGCTGGCTGGATTATCCGCACCGCAAACCGTGGAACATATAAACAGGAAGAGATTTTTGATGATGGGACGAATCGTATTATCCATCTGCCTGTGCACGATGCTGGCCTCAGGATCCCTGGCTGACCAGCCTGAGATCGAGCTTCACCGGGATGATGAATCCAGCCGGCTGCAAGTTCTCATTGATGGCAAAGAGATATTCGTCTACCAGTACACTCACTGGCTCGACCTTCCCCACTATTTTCCGATGAACAGCCCATCCGGAAAAAACATGCTCGTGCAGCAGACCGAGCCCTATCCCCATCACCGGGCATTCTGGTTTGCAGACACTGTTCGGCTGAACGGAGGAAGAAAGGTCAGCACGTATAATGCGCTCTACTCCGGCCAGAAAATAGGTCAAAACGCTTATGGGCCGCCCTTCCGCGACCATGTCCGTCATCTCGGCTTTAAGCAGTGTGTGGCGGAAGGCAACCGGGCAGTGATCGAGACAGAACTGCGGTGGGAGATGGATGGCAACTTGCCCGTCCTGGAGGAACAGCGGCATCTGGTGGTCCATGCGTTGGGCAAAGGTGAATATCTGCTCGACATAACTTTTGTGTTGACCGCCGCCTTCGGCGATGTGGAGTTTGTCAGTGACGATGTGCACTATGCCTGGCCATACCTCCGGCTCCACCCAGTATTCAGCGGTGAGACTGGTGGAACCATCACAGCCAATAATGGTGCCACAGGCCAGGAGGCTACCAACATGAAAGTCGCGCGTTGGATAGATTACTCCAATTCGGTTGAAGGGAAAAAAGAAGGAGTGGCGATATTCCAGTGGCCAGACAGTCAGGAGCATCGCTGGTTGACGCGCGAGTACGGCTGTTTCGGGCCGCGACGCCCGGATGGCCAGAGTGGCAAACCCTTCACATTGAAGAAGGGTGAATCGATCAGTCAACGTGTGGGCATCCTCGTCCACAGGGGCAATGTGAAGACCGGTCGGGTCGCTAAACGGTATCTGCAATACATAAAAGGCAAATGGCAGTGATGAAACGGCGAGAATTTCTCTGCGCTATATCTTTCGCAACCGCTGCGCTGGGCCTTCCTCAAGCGGTGTTTACCAGGGAGAAGTCGAAGGTCAGGATCGACCGCATCGACCTCTATCCCGTGCGCTATCCCATGACCGGTTATTTCAAGTTCTTCACCGGGCCGCATGGTTCAGCTGGTCGCGCCGCGGTTCTTGTGAAGATCACCGCGGACGACGGGACGGTCGGCTGGGGCCAAGCGCTGCCGATTGCCAGGTGGAGCTATGAAACGCTGGAAACAGCAACAGTCGTTCTCCAGGATTATT
>JASFPJ010000151.1:0-7453 GCA_050116035.1 Candidatus Aminicenantota bacterium
ATGAAGACCATTATGGTCTCGACAAAGTGAAGGAAAGGATTATCGAATATTTGGGAGTGAGGAAGCTTTCTAAAAAGATCAAAGGTCCAATTCTCTGTTTTGTGGGGCCTCCCGGAGTCGGAAAGACTTCACTCGGGCGCTCTATAGCGAGAGCTCTGGGAAGGAAATTTATCCGGATTTCTCTGGGAGGAGTCCGGGATGAGGCCGAAATTCGAGGACACAGAAGGACATATGTCGGCGCTTTACCAGGAAAGATAATTCAAGGATTGAGACGCTGCGAGTCGAATAATCCAGTCTTCATGATGGATGAGGTGGATAAAATTGGAGCTGATTTCAGAGGGGACCCGTCTTCCGCTCTGCTTGAGGTGCTGGACCCTGAACAAAACAATTCGTTCAGGGATCATTACCTTGGTGTTCCTTTTGACCTCTCCAGCGTGATGTTTATCACAACAGCCAACCTTCTCGATCCGATTCAACCCGCTTTCCGTGACAGGATGGAGATACTCCGCCTTCCCGGTTACACCGAGGAGGAAAAATTGCAGATCGCTCTTCGCCATCTCGTCCCGAAACAGATAAAAGAACATGCATTGAGTGAAGACTTGATCTTGTTCACGAGAGGAGCCATAAAGAAGATCATCTCTCTGTACACGAGGGAAGCAGGGGTTCGTAATCTTGAGAGAGAGATTGCCTCAGTGTGCCGGAAAGTGGCGCGGAAAGCGGCTGAAGGAAAGAAGACGCTGACAAAAATCACTTCTCAAAGTATAGATAAATATCTTGGACCTCCAAAGATCTTTAAGGATCAGCTTTTGCAGAGAGACAGTGTTGGCGTAGCCACAGGAGTCGCGTGGACAGCCACGGGCGGGGAGATACTCTTCGTAGAAGCGACCAAAATGAAGGGCAAAGGGAATCTATCTTTAACGGGTTCATTAGGCGACGTGATGAAGGAATCCGCCCAGGCCGGCTTGAGTTATGCGCGCGCTCATTCTGATAAGTTAGGCATTGATAGTCAGATGTTTTCCAGGAATGACTTTCATATTCACATCCCTGAAGGAGCCATTCCCAAGGATGGCCCTTCTGCCGGAGTGACCATAGCCACTTCGCTGATTTCGGTCTGTACAGATTTGAAGGTGAAAAGGGACGTGGCCATGACAGGGGAGATTACTCTAAGGGGAAATGTGCTTCCTGTTGGTGGAGTGAAGGAAAAGGTTCTGGCTGCCCAGCGAGCGGGAGTGAAGAAAATGATACTGCCCCTGCCGAATAAAAAGGATATGGCAGACATTCCCAGTAAGATAAAGAAAGAGATGCAATTTATCTTTGTCGAGTCAATCCATGATGTCTTTGACCAGGCTCTGGTGAAAAAAACAGGTCAAAAAAACAGAGCTTGATCATCATATCTTCTTGCAAGCCTGAATCATTCGAAAAGGAAGAAAAAGCCTCCCCAGATCAAGGGTTTCGAGCATTTTTCAGAAAGTGCAAAAAGGGGATTGATGATAAAAGTGGCATTGCTAGCGAAGCGTGGCAATCTTATCCTAAATTGTTATTGCGAGGAGCGTAGCGACGTGGCAATCCCTTAAGAAGGAAAATCTTCTTTCATAAGAGATTGCTTCACTCTGTTTGCAATGATACTTGTGTCTTACGAGATTGCCACGCTTCGCTCGCAATGACATTTATGCGCTTTCATTAATATCACCAAAAGAATATTGCCAAAAGTGTTTCCTGTTGACTGAGCCTAAAGACACGCCTCCCTTTTTTCCTTTTCCTTGACAAAGGGGAAATTTTTTTATAATTCATAGGCAACAGTGAAATTCCAGTGCTTTCATTGAGAAGGAGGAGTTCATGGGAAAAAAGAGCCTCATTCTTCTGGTTTCAGTTATATTGATTTCCTCAACCCTCTGGGCAGGCGGATGGAACAATACCTTGATGGGATGTCGAGCGCTCGCTATTGGAGGAGCTTTTGTGGCCGTGGCGGATGATCCGAGCGCAATTTTTCATAATCCTGCCGGTTTGGTCTATCAAGAAAGAACTCTCAACCTGTCTATTGATGGATTCTACATCTCCCCGCTCCATGAATATGTCACGACAAATGGGGCAAGAGCCGAGAGTCGATACAAGAGCTCAGTCCCTCAATTTTTTCTTACCTTCAGGGCAAACAGTCGGCTGACTTTAGGATTCGGATTTTATGTGCCTTATGCAGGGGGAGGAGTCGACTGGAAAGAGGGCGTGCTGGCGCGGCCTTTCAAGTTAACTATGGGAGTTTATAGTCTAACGCCGACAATTTCTTATAAATTCAGCGAAAAGCTATCCGTCGGCTTCAACCTGAATTTTTATAGCGGTGTCTTGAATATTGATATGGTGGATGAAATGTATGGTCCGATGAAATCGGAGGAGAAGGGTTCGGCTGTTTCGGCTGGTTTTGGCCTGATGTTCAAGCCTTCTCAGAGAGTGAGCATCGGATTGGGTGTCAGGGGCCCGGCAAAGATGACACTCACTGGGAGGACCGAGGTCACATTCACAGACCCTCTATTAGGGACTTTCCCGATACTGCTTGACTCGGAAACCTCTTTTAATCTTCCTTGGGATATTGAGCTAGGATTGGCGTACAGGCTTACTGAAAATCTCCTCTTTTCGACCAGCGCCCAGTACACCATGTGGTCAGCCCTGGATAATGTGGAAAAAGTCATGAAGAACGTCCCCTCCATTGGAGATGTAGAAGAGACACAAATCATGAACTATGAAGACATTCTCATCTTGAGAGCCGGCTTCGAATATTTCATTTCAGGAGGAGTTATTCTCCGTGGAGGACTCGGGTACGACCGCTGCGCGTGCCCAGAAGACACGTTAGATTATAAAGGAAACATCGATGTGGATAAATTCACATTAATCGGGGGAATAGGATACCGGACAGGGCGGACAGAAATCGACTTTGTTTACGCCTATGCGGCTGGGGAAGAACGGGAAAAGCGGATTTTGGGATCTTCTTTTCCAGAGAGATACAACCTCAGCGCGGCGATAATGGGTGTGGGGATTACTTTTTCTTTTTAATCGCTAGGATTATACAGAGAGGAATTTTCCTTTAAGAACGATCTCTGCAGGACCAGATTGATAGACCTTTTTTTTCTCCCATTCCACAGTCAAGTACCCCATACTTGTCCTGACCTGCACTTTTCTATCCGTGAGGTTTTTCAGGATAGATGCCACAGCAGCCGCGCAGGAACCGCTTCCTGAGGAAAGAGTCTCACCCACACCCCTTTCCCAGAAAAGGACGTCGATAACATCCCTTCCCAGAACCCTTATAAATTCAATATTCGTTCTGTTCGGGAAGAAGGGATGAGATTCGATCTCTCGTCCGATCTGATGCCACTCGATTCGGGCAGGAAAACGGTCCACAAAGATGGCACAGTGAGGATTCCCGAGAGAGATGGCTGTTATGAGGTATATTTTTTGATTGATGGAAAGGGGATAATCGATGATTTTATCGTGAGTGGAGCCGTCATCAAAAGGAATATCCTTGGATTTCAAATGGGGAATGCCCATCTCGATCCGTATATGAAAAAGGTTCTTTTTTCCCTCGATAAGTTTGCATTCTCTATGGCCTGCGGTAGTGAGAAAGATTATCTGGGGCGAGCTAATTTTTTTCTGATGGTAGAGATAGGCCGCTGCGCATCTCAATCCGTTGCCCGAGATTTCGGCTTCGGTCCCGTCGGCATTGAATATTCGGAATTTAACGCGGCCTTTCGCTTTGTCTTTGACTGAGATAAGAAGAAGACCATCGGCTCCGACTCCTGTGTGGCGGTCACAGATTCTTCCCGCAAAAGTGCTTATGTCAGGGAAGGGCTTCGTCTCTGCTTCGTCGATGATCAGGAAATCATTACCGAGTGAATGGATTTTAAAAAATTTCATTCTGGAATCTTAAGAGTTCTGATGAATTCTGTGGATTCTCCATCACGTTCTCTTCGGAGGAGCAGGATAAGCCCATCTCCAGGTTTCAGTCTATTTATGATTTTTTCAAGATCATTTGTGTCTCTGACCTCTTGTCTGTTGGCTTCGAGGATGATGTCTCCGGCTCTCAGTCCTTTTTGTTCAGCCTCGCTGTAACGGCGGACTTCGGTTATAAGGACTCCTTCTTCAGTTTGAAATCTCAGCTGTCTGGCCCGGCGAGGAGTCATACTCGTCACAGTGATTCCTAAATCTTGGCCTGATGAGGTTGACGCTTGTTCCTCTTCTTCTCCGGTTGATAATTCCTCGAGTTTCGCAGTGAGTATCTTTTCTTTTCCATCCCGAATGACTTTGATATCGACCTTTGTCCCTGGCGCAGTTTCCGCAATCTGGAAAGATAGGTCATGGCTGTTTTTCACAGGCTGGTTGTTAAACTCGATAATGACATCATAACGTTCGAATCCGGCCTTGTCCGCGGGAGCTCCAGGCTCGACCTTGGTGACAAATGCTCCCCTCCTGGATTTCAAATCCAGGGCTCGCCTTTCCTCTTCAGAGAGGTCCTGGGGGTAAACGCCAAGGTATCCTCTGACCACCTTGCCTTTTTCCTCGAGTTGTTTGACGACTTTCCTTGCCAGGTTGGAAGGAATGGCAAACCCGATGCCGATGTTTCCTCCAGTGGGAGAGGCGATCATGCTGGTGATCCCGATGACTTCGCCTTTCATATTAACCAGGGGACCGCCGCTGTTTCCTCGGTTGATCGCGGCATCTGTCTGGATGAAGTCTTGGTAGGAAATAGCTGTCGAGCTCTGTAGACCCTGCCTTCCCTTGGCGCTGACTATTCCCGCGGAAACCGTATGCTCAAATCCTAAAGGATTGCCGATGGCCAAAACCCATTCTCCAATTTTGACCCGGCCAGAATCACCCAGCTCCACATACGGCAGGTTTTTCTCAGTAATTTTCAGCAAAGCGACATCAGTCGGCGGGTCTGTTCCCACGACTTCGGCTTTGTATTCATTTTCCTGAAGAGTGGTGATGGTGATTTTTTCAGCGTTTTCCACGATGTGGTTGTTGGTGATCAGATATCCATCCGAACTGATGAAGAAGCCCGTACCCCCGACTTGAGAGCGATATTCTCTCTCTCTATCACGCGGCACACCGAAAAATCTATCCCACCAATCGTCTCCCCAGTCATCAAAAAAGCTGACAACTCTTCTTCTTTCAACTCGTTCGGCAGTTATCCTCACGACAGCTGGGCCGACCAAGTCCGCAATCCTGACAAAGTCGAGTTCAGGCTTTGCCTGAGCTGTTGGAGAGGCATAAAGAAAGGATGTGGATGATGGGGATTCATTTAAGAAGCTTTGGGGCATATTTCTTTCAGGCAGAAAAACGAACACATAGCCGGCTAATAATATGCCTATAAAGAAGCTAACAAGCGCAACTATTGCGGTTTTTTTCATTTTATGTCCTCCGTTCATTAATACTTCAAAATAGCATACTCGCATGAAAAATTCAATCGGCCTACTTATTGTAAACTCAGTAGTTAGCAAAAAGTTGCATTAAAAATCCAATAGAGATATCATCTCATGAATCAAGGAGATTTTTGTGAACACAGGCTATTTGATTGTTTTCGAAGGAATAGATGGCGCCGGGAAATCCTCTCAGGCTGAGATTCTCATGAAAACGCTCCGGGAGAAGGGGTTTAGTGTTGTCTCTTTCCGCGAACCCTCTGCGGGAAAATGGGGCCGTGAGATTAAAAGGAAGGCGGCTCACCCCGACTCGCTTTCTCCTGAAGAAGAATTGGAGCTGTTCCAGAAAGATCGGAAGGAAAACGTGGATAAAAACCTGAAACCTGCCCTAAGGGAAAAGAAAATCGTCATTCTCGATAGGTATTATTTTTCCACGATTGCCTATCAAGGAGCGAAAGGGATAGATCGAGAACGGATAAAAAAAGTGAATGAAAGATTTGTGGTCGAGCCTGATTTGGTGTTCTTCCTTGATGTTGATCCCCAGGAGGGCTTAGAGCGAATCAAGAATCGAAGGAAGAAAGACAGGTTATTCGAACGAGAAGAATATTTGGTCAAGGTTCGTGCGATTTTCAGGAGCTTCCGGGGTGAAAGGTTTTTTCACCTTGATGCGTCAAAACCAAAAAAAGAGATCAGTGCACAAATCGAAAAAATCACTCTTGATTTCCTCAGTGGGATCAGACCTTAGTCACTTCAATAACTATTCCGTAGAGATGGGTTTAGGCTTCAGTCTCTTCAGTAATTATTCCTTCAGGACCAAAAACAAAGTCGGATACTCAAATCTAGTAATCTGCCATAATGTGAATCTTAGTGTGTCTCCTTTTTTAAATATAATGACTGAAGTGACTAAGGCCTGATCCCAATTCCTCTAGTCATTGGGGCTCAAATCTGTTATATTTTATTCTATGGGACTGAATAAGAAGTTCACGATTCGGATACGCAAAGCAAAAAAACCGGCCCCTCGGCAATTCGTGGAAGTTCCCCAGGTTAGAGCCGCTAAAAAGCCGGCTAAGCGACGAATCCTCAAAGCGTTTTTAATGTTTGTCCTTTTTTCAGCAGCCTGCTTTCTTGGAGCTGTTTTGGGGACATTCATGGCCCTTCGGCAGAATCTTCCGTCTGTTTCCGAATTGGAAGAGTATGAGCCCAACATCATCACTTACATCTATGCAGATAATGGAGAAGTCATCGGAGAATATGCAGAAGAAAAGAGAATTGAAGTGCCTCTTGAAGTCATTCCTGATGTCCTCTTAAATGCGATTATCGCCACAGAAGATGCCCGGTTTTACTCTCATGACGGCCTTGATTGGCGGGGTGTTATGCGCTCCTTATGGGAAGATATCAAGATAAAACTGCGAAGAGAAGGGAGAAAGCTTCACGGCGCAAGCACCATCACCATGCAGCTGGCCACAGATCTCTATTTCACTCGCCGGCAAACTATTCGCCGGAAGCTGAAGGAAATCATGCTTGCCCTACAGATCGAGAAAAATTACACCAAGCGACAGATCCTGACAATGTACTGCAATCAATTCTGGCTCGGTAGCGGAGCCCACGGAGTCGAACAGGCCTCCCAGCTGTATTTTGGGAAGACTGTTTCGGAATTGAACCTGGAGGAAGCGGCGATGATCGCCGGGATCCTGAGGGGACCGGCTGTTTATGATCCCTATAAATATCCTGAGAATGCTCTTAACCGCCGTAACCATGTGCTCGAACGCATGGTTGCGGAAGGATATTTAACTCCTGGAGAAGCTGAAGAGGCCAAAGCCAAGCCTCTCAATGTGCTTCCCCGCCATAGAGAAATTTCTGAATTCGCCGCTTATTTCAAGGAAGAAGTCCGCAGATATTTGATGGAGAATTATGGAGATGCCGCTGTTTACCGAAAAGGGATAAAGGTCTACACCACCTTGAATCCCTCTTACCAGAGATATGCGGAAGAAGAGCTTCTGAGCTGGCTCAGGAAATTGGATAAAAGGCAGGGCTGGAGAGATGATAAGCGG
>JASFPJ010000152.1:0-7444 GCA_050116035.1 Candidatus Aminicenantota bacterium
CCCGGGGAATTCCTTTTCAGCCCTAGTATAACCCATTTTGAGCTCGATATTCCAGGGGATAAGAATGGTGAGTTCGCTGCTGATTTGATATCCCTGCCAGGAATACCTGTCATAGGAAGGATTCTCGACCATATAAAACTCCTCGATAGAAGAAAAAGGATTTTCCCCAGAAAGTGTCCACTGCTTTGTCCCTGAGACATTGAGGCCGACTCTTCCGCCTATTCCCTGAGCGACCAGCCCCTTCACGGACAAAATCTGGATCGCCTGCCCCGCCTCCCCCTGAGGAAGAGAGCGCAGATAGTTTTTATACCCCCAGTCTAACTCTGCTTTGATGGTGGTCCTCGTCTGGAAGTAAGAGTCAAATGAAACGTCCAGAAGATGGCTGATAAAATCATAGAGTGAATATCCGTAGAGCTTGTATTCCAAGGCATAATTCGATTTCAGAATCGAAGTCGGACTGAGATAGGTCTTAAAAGATCCCAGGAAATTCAGGGAAAGGTAGTTGAAATCATTGTAATCGGGCCTGTAGAAAGCCCCTTGGCCTATGAGGGCAAAATAAAAAGCTGACTTTTCGTTGACGGGATGAAGATAGTCCAAACCGATGCCATGAAAATAATAAGAAAAACCGGAATTCTCATGGAGATAGACATAATTCCCTTCAGTAAACAAAGAAATCTTTGAAAAATCCTTATCCAGATAAAAATTCAGTGAAGACAATTGATCTTTTTCAAGATACCTGTTCTGGAAAACATTGTCAGTCATGTTCTGAAAGAATGACAAAGAAAACATCTCAGCTCTCAGAGTTGAGCTCATTAAAACAAACGCAAAGAAGGATATGATTAGTCTCTTCACTTTGTCTCCTTGAAAGAGGGAAAAGGAGTGCTCCCCCTTTTCCATCTGAAAATATTGGGAGGAAGTCCTCTCCTCACGGCTCAGCGTCCGCTCCTTTTTGAGGATTTTCCTCTTTGACTGGATCTGCCTTGAGCGCTTCTCGTCACATTGGAAAAACAATTCTTGAAAGAGGCCTTGTTCCATCCATTACCGCTGTACAGCCTGTTCCTGTACTCAAACCTATTCGCTTCAGAAGCATTCCTGTACCTGTTCATGTATCCGCTTCCGTCCTCTGGCGGCGTCCAATCCGGGTCCTGGCAGTTGGGAATTCCATCATTATCATGGTCTCGGGCAAAATCGTTGATCCCGTCACCGTTCTCATCCACAAACAGTAGACGAGCCCTCACTCGCTCCTCAACTTTTGTTTGAACCTGATTCTGAACCACTTTTTGTTCCTCTTTTCGGACCTGCGCTTTTGACTGTTCCTGCTGCTCTTGGGCAAAGACAATGCCTGAAACCAGGATGAGTAGTGATCCTAAAAATGAAACTGTTTTTCTCATATTCATTTTAACCTCCTTTCGAATATTGAGGCAAATAATAATGCAATAAACGTGCCATTATTTAACTCATTGATAATAAATAAATTATAAAATTAACGCGCCAGGAAGAACCTACAAAATTGTAGGAATGCCGACAAAAATGTAAAATTGCTCCGCTTGATTTTAAATCTTTCAATAAATGAATCTTCTGTGCTCTCGCACTTCCGCTCTTGATTTATCCAATCCAAAACATAAGCCTAAATTTGATCGAATACCCATCTTTTTTCATTGATTATTTCGGAAGACTATTGGATTATTATGGAAGATTTTTTCCTTTTATACGTCCAAATAATGAACAAAAAACCAAAGAAAAAAGATGCGAACGCATCTAAATAAATGCCACAATTAAAAAAGGAGGAAAACATGACCAATACAAAATCACTCATCGCCCTATGCGCACTGGCTCTGCTGGTTATCCCCCTGAGCGCCCTGCAAGCCGATGTGGCCGGAGACTGGGAGATGACTTCGGAGGGGAGACAGGGACCGGTAACCCGGACCTTTACAATCGAGCAGGACGGCGAAAAGATCACCGTGACCATGCCAGGAATGAGAGGTCAAGGCGAAGTCAAAGCCGAAGGAACCATCAAGGGAAACGATATCGAGTGGTCAATCACCCGCCAAGGCAGAGGAGGAGGGGAATTCACAATAACCTACAAGGGAAAGGTCGAAGGGGACACGATGTCGGGCACGGTCCAGATGGGGGATTTTGGCTCCCGGGAATGGACAGCTAAAAAGAAATAAGAACAGATTCTAAGCAATTCAGGCCAGTTTTCCAGATAGAGCATTACCTTTCCAATTTAGGTACTCTTTCTCTATCCAAAAACAAATAATTCTTTATGAATCTCTCCCTATCGCATAGAATAGGAAACGAAGGGAAGAACATCCCTGTTTAAAGAAATAGACGGAAGATTTTCCTCTTTCCTCCGTCTAAACAGTGCACGGAGGCAAAGAGATGTTTGAGCGGAATGGAAGAGAAAGAGCTTGTCCAATTGAGCCGGGAAGGTCGCGAAGAAGCCTTTGCCGAACTGGTAAAAAAATACAGGATAAAGGTGTTTAACTTGGCTTTTAGCTTAACACGTGACCGCGATGTCGCGGACGACCTGGCTCAGGAGGCATTCATCAAGGCCTATTATGCTCTCCCGAGATTCCAATCCAGGTCAGGATTCGGAACCTGGCTTTACAGGATAGTGATTAATCATGTGAGAGATTACCTCAGGAAAAAAAGTCGCATGATCCAAATATCTATCGAAAATATCAAAGAAAGTTCCATTCTCCAAGAGGACAAAACGATGAAGGAAGAAAAGGAGTCCACTGAAGAACAGAGAAAACAACTCGTCCATCGATCTATCCGGTCTCTCCCCGAGAAACACCAGGTCATCCTTTCTCTCAGAGATATTCAGGGATTTTCTTACGAAGAAATCTCAAAAATCCTGAAAATTTCTCCTGGAACCGTGGATTCCCGGATTCACAGAGCCAGGAAAATGCTCAGGAAAAAATTGGCGCCTTTCTTCAGCCGCAAAGGAGGCGAGCATGAATTGTAAAAAATATGAGAAATGGATACTCCGCGCATTCGATGGGCGCTTGAGAGACAATGAAAAGAAGGAACTGGAGGAGCATTTGCACAGCTGTTCGCTCTGCTCCGCAACTCAAGAAGAATACAGGGCCATCCTCAATACTTTAAAGGCAAAAGACTTCCCTGAACCCAAGCCTTACTTTTGGGAACGTCTGCAGCCCAAACTTGAGGAACACAAAAAGGTTGAGCCATGGATGCTGTGGAAACAGTGGGGGATGAGAGCCATTCCTGTTTCGTTCCTTCTGATTCTCTTTCTTTCTGCGGCTCTCCTTCTTCTCAGTCCACCACAAGAAGAAGTGGAACTCACACAGGCTTTCAGTCAATCAGGGATTCTCCTGCTTGAGAACCAGAATCCATTGCAAGAAACAGCTGCTTTGTTCGAGACAGCAGGGATCGAGGATAAGAACATGATACTCATATTCACCGCCCTGGAAGAAAACAACGGAACAAGGAGAGATCTCAAATGAAAAACCATTATAAATTTTGGATCGTCTTCTCTCTGATCGTGGTCTTTATTGCCGGAGTCCTGAGTGGAATTCTTCTTGAGCAGCAACTTATTCATAAGAGAATAAAGAAAAAAACGGAAAGAAAACCGGATAAAAGAAGCTCTGTGCGCTTTCCCACCCTGGAAATAATGGCTGAAGAACTGGGCCTCACTCCAGAGCAGCAGGAGCAGATAAGGGAAATCTTCAAGAATACCGAAGAAAAGATGAAAGAGATAAGCTCTTCTTTTCGTGAGCGATACTCCAAAATGAGGTCTCAGATTAGAAATGATATTAAAAGTGTTTTGAGTGAAGAGCAAAGTCAGAAATTCGATGCCATGGTCGAAAAGTATGTTTCTCAGAGAAAGAAAGAAATGGAGGAAAGAAGAAAACGCTCTAAAAACCATAAAACAGATAGAAGAGATGATAAAAACCAATCCGAAAATCACAGAAAAGACAAAGGCGCAAAACAACCATATTAAATTAATTAAATAGATAGAGAGCAAGCGGAATATGACTGGCTGAATGAATTAAAGACGGAAATAAAATTCACACAGCCCTGAGCTTGTCTCGCTTTTCTCATATCCCTTTTTTCTACTAGGATGGAAGACTACGAACTTGAATAAAGGAGGATCAAGATGACAAAACGAAGAATCGGAATCACCATATTCCTGACACTCTTCACCATCAGCTTTTCTTTCGCTCTGCAGGAGGAAAAGGCTCTTTCCCTTTCTCTTGAGGAATGCATCCTCAAAGCCATGAAGAACAACATCGGCGTAGCGATAGAGATACTGAATCCTGAGCTGTCCGATATTGGGATTTCTCTTGCCCAGGAAAAATTCCTACCCAGCTTTAACCTCAGTTATAACAAAAGAGATACGACGAACGCTTCCTTTTCATTCCTTGAATCGACGGATACAGTCTCAACAATACGAGGCACGTATGCGGCAGAGATCTCACAACTCATCCCGACAGGAGGGACTTTCTCTGTATCCCTTGATGGTTATAAAAGCGAATCAAACCAGAGATTGCAGACGATCAATCCTCGTTACAGCACCACTCTGACTTTTGCCTTCAACCAGCCTCTGTTGAGGAATTTCGGGCTCAAGATCACCCGCAGAGAAATCACCATCGCCCGAAACAACCTGGACATCTCCGAAAGCCAGCTCAAGCGGGTACTTCAACAAACCGTCTACGATGTTGAGGAAGCCTACTGGAATCTGGTATCCAGTATCGAAACACTTAAGGTAAGAGAACAATCGCTAAGGTTGGCGCAAGAGCTCCTGGAAAAAAACAAACGAGCAGTGGAAGTCGGAACCCTGGCCCCGATTGAAATCTTGAGTGCAGAGTCCGCGGTCGCTTCAAGGCAGGCGGATATCCTCCAGGCCCAGGCCACAGTGAAAGACAACGAAGACCGGCTCAAAATCGTCCTCAACATTGCCTCTGAAGGAATTCCCGAAGATATTCAGATCATTCCTGCGGATAAACCAGACCTCGAAGAGAAAAGAATCACTCTTGACCAAGCTTTGCGGGAGGCCATGGAAAACAGGCCCGACCTGCAGGGAACACGGCTCGGCATCAAGAACCAGGAAATGAATGTCAGCTTCGCGAAAAATCAACTGCTCCCCAACCTCAGTTTTTCAGCCTCCTACTGGAGTCCGGGAATTTCGGGAACACAGCGTGTTTATGACCCAATGAATCCATTCGGCGATCCGATTGAGATCCGTGAATATGGCTCCACTGACGCCTGGAAAGATACCTTTGGCTTCGAATACAAAAACTGGACCATGGGAATTACACTTGATATTCCTCTCAACTCAATCCTTTCCCGGGCGAGCTATGCTCAAGCGAAAGTCAACCTGGAGCAGTCCCTGTTGATGCTGAAAGACACGGAACAGCAAATCTTTCTCGAAGTCAAGAGCGCAGTAAGGGCCGTCCAGACAAATTACGAGAGGGTCCAGGCGTATAAGGCGGCCAGGGAGCTGGCCGAGAGAACGCTCGAAGCCGAAGAAGAAAAATTCCGGGTCGGCATTTCAACACCCTATTTTGTTCTTCAATACCAGACAGAATTAACCACTGCCCAGACAAATGAGCTTGCGGCCATCATCGATTACAATCTTTCGCTCGCCCGCCTGCAGAGAGCGATGGGAGTCAACTTGAAGGAAAAAAACATCAAATTCACTGATTTTCATGGCCGATAATCTTCTAAAAGTGACACTTGTAATATATAATGACAGGGCTCATGAATTTTAAGAAGTTTTTCCTGTTGACCATTTTTTTTCTTTTGAGCCTTCCCTTGTTTTCGTTTGCCAGTGAAGACGGGAACAATTATTCCATCAAAGTGCCGGAATTCACCGACTCCCCCAAAATCGATGGAAGACTGGAAAATCCCATCTGGGAAAAGGGGGCTGTTTTACGCTCCTTTACACAATATGAACCTCAAGAAGGAGCCCAGCCTTCAGAAAAAACTGTCGTCTACATCGGATACGACAAAAAAAACCTGTACATCGCTGTCCACTGCTTCGATTCCAACCCCAAAGGAATCCGGGCCTGCCTCACCAAAAGAGATTCGGTTTACGGTGACGATGACGTCACGATCTACCTGGACACCTTCAACGATAAAAAAAGAGCTTTCGTCTTCCAGGTGAATCCCTGCGGCATTCAGGTCGACGGAGTCTACACAGAGATCCGGAGAAGGGGACGCGGAAGAGGAGGCGGGGGTGGAGGTGGCGGATTTTTCGGGTTCGACAGGAACTGGGATACTTTTTTCCTTTCCAATGCCAAAAGAGATGACTCAGGATACACGGTTGAAATGGCAATCCCCTTCAAAAGCCTGAGATTCCCCAACACAGAGACTCAGGAATGGGGACTCCAGATCATGAGAACAATCCGGAGAAAAAACGAAGAAATCTACTGGCATCCCCGTTCTCGCGATATCAACGGCTTTCTCATTCAATCGGGAACGATGGAGATAAATGGGTCAATCGAAAAAGGAAAAAACTTCGAAGTCATGCCCGTTCTGACAGGATTGAAACAGGACGACCAGAAAGCCGAACCAGAGGCAAGCGTGAACTTGAAATACGGAATTACTTCTGATCTCACGGCAGATATCACCTATAATCCCGATTTCAGCCAAATCGAGGCGGACATGCCGCAGATCGATGTCAACCAGAGGTACGCCCTCTATTATCCAGAGAAGAGACCATTCTTCCTCGAAGGCAAAGATTTTTTTGACACTCCTCTGGAACTGGTCTACACACGGACAATCGTCAATCCGTTGTGGGGAGTCAAGCTCTCAGGGAAAATGGGCCAGACCACCCTCGGCTTTATCAGCGCATACGATGAAAATCCCGCCAGCATCGATATTCCCGGCCTCCCCGAAGAAGAAGAGGAGGAAGAGGATAATCCCTATAATTCCTTTATCAATGTACTTCGTTTGAAAAGAGACCTCTACTCCGAATCCCACATCGGGTTTATCCTGACTGATAAGGAAATGGGACGTTACGTCGGTTCTTTAACAGATAATTACAACCGCGTCCTGGGTTTCGACGGCCACCTCAAATTCAGCAATTACTACAGGTTCTCCTTCCAGTTCCTTGGGTCAATGAGTAAAGTGGGAGAGGAAATCACGGATTTAGTGCCGGCCATGAACCTGAGCTTAAGCCGGACGGCGCGCCACCTGACACTTTCTGCCAACTGGACAAGCATCCATCCGGATTTTGAGGCCGCCACCGGGTTTTTCCGACGGAAAGATATTCACTCTTTCAACTCCCGCATCGGGTATGCCTTTCTCCCCATGAATGATTTAATCATATCCATCCGTCCCTCTTTTGAGTACCGAAGAATCTACGACTTCAACAACACACTCACCGATGAAGAGTACCAGCTCTCATTCTTCCTGAACGGCTGGAGGCAGTCCTATCTCATGGCGTCTTATTCAGACGAGATGGAGAGGTATG
>JASFPJ010000153.1:0-7393 GCA_050116035.1 Candidatus Aminicenantota bacterium
CAATGACTCCTCCATTCCCCTCGACTCGAGCCAAATGGTCAATTTTTATCCTTTTCATCTCTTCTCTCCTTTGATTTTTCCGAGGAAATCAGCGATTCCTGTGCCGCTGAAATTGCCCATTCTCTTCCGTATGAAATCATCATCGAATCCTTTTTCTTTTAAAAGGTAATATTCAGAAGTGAAGTTGGCTCCTGGTATCGGACCCCAGCAGCCCACGCAGGGAAGGTTATGGTTGATGCAGATGGCCCCACAGCCTGCCGCTGTGATGGGACCCAAGCAGGGAATGTCTTTATTCAGAAGGCAATCGTTCTCGTTCCATTTGCATTCCACACACACCGGAAAGCGGTAGAGTTCAGGAGGATTTCCTCTTATGATCCGGTTGAAAGTGGACAAAAATTGTTCCTTGCCGATGGGGCATCCCGGGAGATAAAAGTCCACTTTAATATGGGAATCGATAGGTTTGGACTGAACGGGCTTGGTATGGGTCATTTTTGTTTTTCCATAAACCTCTTTGTAATTCTTTGCCCACTCGTTTTCTTCGAGGAAAGCAGCCTGGATTCCTCCAAAACAGGCACAGGTACCGATGGCCACTACGACTTCTGCTCTTTTCCTTATGTCCAGGAGCTCTTTTTTTTCTTTCTCGGTGGAGACAGAGCCTTCTACGAGAGCCACATCCAGTTTCCCGTTGATGTTGTCACTCTTGGCCATGACAAAGGACTGGATGTCAGCTGCCTGGAAAATATCCTTCAGCTCTTTTTCACAGTCGAGGATGAGGAGGGCATCACCGGCGCAGCCGGTCAGTTCAAAGATCCCGATTTTTGGTTTGTCTTTTGGCATTTCTTCCTCCCTAAATTAGCTCCCTCATATGGAGCACGTCCCAGTAGGTGAAAACAGGTCCGTCCAGACAGGTGTAGATGTAGTCGATGGCGCAGTGTCCGCATTTGCCCACACCGCATTTCATCCTTCTTTCCAGCGTCATCAGGATTTGATCTTTGGGAATGTTGAGCTTGACGAGCTCTTTGAGCACGAATTTATACATGATAGGCGGGCCGCAGACGAGGGAATAAGTGTTGGCCGGATCGATATCTTTCACCAGGGGGAAAAGAGTGGTGACAACACCTACGTTTTCTGTCCATTTTCCCGTGTCATCAGCATCGACAGCCAGATGGCATTCCAGGTCCTCTCTCTGCTTCAGAGAAAGAAACTCTTCTCTGAAGATCATTTCAGCGGGTCTTTTCGCGCCGTGAAGAACAATAACTCTTCGGAACTGGTCACGATTATCGAGACAGTAAAGCAAGACGGAGCGAAGAGGTGCGGTGCCGAGCCCGCCGACGGCGATGAGGATATCTTTGCCTTTCATTTTTTCCACCGGGAATCCGTTTCCGTATGGGCCCCTGATTCCTACCAGCCCGTTTTCTTTTAAGCGGAAGATGGCATTGGTCACTGAACCGGCTTTCCGGATACAGAATTCCAGAAGGCCCGGCCGGGAAGGAGTGGAGGATATGGAGAAGGGAGCCTCGCCCGCGCCCAGAACCGAAATCATGGCGAACTGGCCTGCCTTATACTGGAAGGAGAGGGCTTTTTCCATGTCCACGATTCGAACCTGGAAGAATTTCACATCATCAGTGAGATGATAGGTGCGGACAATCCTTGCCGGCTCGGGGATAAAGGGATTAGCCTGGGTGATGATTTTGTTTTCTCCGTTCATTTTGTCACCTCTTTATGGAGTCTGGCCCAGAAGGTGTCCTCTTCTTCTCCGAGGAGAGCTTTCCCGACCGTCTTGACATTGATCCCGACCGGACAGGTCACGATACAGCGGCCGCAGCCCACACAGCTGGGTTTCCCGTATTTGGAGATGTAGGCCTGGAGTTTATGAGTGTAAAAGAGCTTCAGCCTATCTGATCTCTTTTCTCTGAAGTTTTCTCCCCCGGCGACTTCGGAATATTCTTCAAGCGTACAGGCATCCCAATGGCGCAGGAGTTTTCCGTCTTTTCCGCCCAGGAACTGCTTGTCCATAATGTTGTAGCAGTTGCACGTCGGGCAGACGTTTGAACAGGAACCGCAGGCCAAGCAGGCATTGCCCAGCTTTTCCCAGAGGGGATCAGTGTATTTGAGCTCCACCATGTCGGGCATGGCCGTGAAGTTTAAGCCCCACTTGTAGGCCTTATTTCTTTCTGTCTGCCATTCGATGTAAGATTGGATATCCTTGTCTGTCAGTTTTTCATCAAAAAGCTCTGGCTTGAGCCGTATGAGGTCATCTCCCTGGCTGGAGCCGATCCAGACGAGAAAGAAATTTTCGAGGTTGGTCAGGAAGAGGTCGTACCCTTCTTCAACGATATGCGTGTTCGTGGATTTGGCGAAGCAGTATTCATCCGGCCAGCAGGAGAGACCGATGATCAGAGTGTTTTCTCTAGCTTTGAGGTAATAAGGGTCAAGGAAGGCCTGTTTGTGGAAATTATCCAGGATCAGTAATCCATGGATATCGCAGGGGTGAACGCCGAACAGAATTTTTTTGCTGGCATGGGAGAAATCTTCTTCGTATCCTTTTTCAGAAATACTGAACATGTTGAAAGCCGGAGGAAGAAAGATTTTTCGAGGGGGGAGGATGGTCCGCGTGGTGTTCATTTCGATTTGAGAGAAGTCGGTTGTTTCTTTGAAGATGTGATTGTCTCCCTTTTTTACAGGAGCCCAAAGGGCGGCTTTTTCAGAGATGATTTCCAAGAATGGAAACAGATTGTCCTTTTTAAGTTTGATTATCCTCATTTAAAATTCCTTTTGTTTTATTGGAGTTGATCTCGCTCCTCAAATGAGAAGCTCTTTTTTTGTATTTCTGAGAACGGTCTAAAGTGATGTGTATCTCCAAGATGAATGGAATATGCAAATTACATGCCTGATTGGCATAATTAGAAAAAATAATAGGTTGTTTATAAGTTATTGTTAGAGAATAAGTTAGGTTGGCCCTGTTTTGAAGAGTCATTCTGTGCAGAACGGTGGAAAATTTAAAGTGGGGAATTTTTCCTCAGGTGTGTCCCCTTTTTCTACTTTTTCTATTTACTGAATTTTATACTTCTTGATTTTAGCCATGAGAGTTTTGCGATCGATTCCCAGAATTTTTGCAGTCTGGCTTTTGTTCCCGTGCTGGGCGTGCAGGATGATCTTAATGTATTCCTTTTCTATATCCTTGAGCGCTTTGTATTTTCCTCCGACAGGCAGGAGAAGAGAAGAGCCGGCACTGATACCGTGATAGATAAGATCTTCAAGCTCGATCTTCTCCCCTCTGGAGAGCACCACAGCCCTTTCGATGGTGTTTTCCAATTCTCTGATATTCCCTGGCCAGTTGTATTCCATCAAGGTTTTTTTAGCCTGTGGAGATACGCCTCTGATTTTTTTTCTGGCCTTCCGGCTGTATTTTCCCACAAAGTGGTCGATAAATAAGGGGATGTCTTCTTTCCTTTCTCTCAAAGGAGGGAGGTTGATGGGAACGACACTCAAGCGATAGAAGAGGTCTTCCCTGAATTTTTCTTTTGTGACCAGGTCAGCCAGGTTTTCGTTCGTGGCGGCCAGGATACGGACGTCCACTTTGATCGGCTTGGTGCTCCCCACCCGGGTGACCTCGCGTTCCTGGATGACTCTCAGGAGTTTTGCCTGGATGTTCAGGCTGATGTTGCTGATCTCATCCAGGAATATCGTCCCTCTGTTGGCGACTTCAAATCGGCCGTGTTTTGTCTCATGAGCCCCTGTGAATGAGCCTTTGACGTGGCCGAAAAGCTCACTCTCGAAAAGAGTTTCCACCAGTGCTCCGCAATCCACAACAACGAAGGGGGCCTTTTTTCTGGGGCTGTGTTTATGGATTTCTCGCGCAAGGATCTCCTTGCCGGTCCCGCTTTCTCCGCTGATGAGGACAGTGCTGTCAGAAGAGCTGATACGTTTGACAATATCCAGGACCTTTTCCATCATCTTGCTTTTTCCGATGACCATATCGAATGGTATGTGCTTCTTTAATTCTTCCCTGAGATAGATGTTTTCGATAAGAATCTTTCGGCTGTCCAGAGCTTTTTCAGTGATGAGCCGCAGTTGCTCGGGCGTAAAAGGCTTCGGCAAGTAGTCAGAAGCCCCTCTATGTATCGCTTCAACGGCGGAGTCAATACTGGCGAATCCGGTGATGATGATGACCTGAGTTTTTGGCTGTTCTTCCTTGATTCGGCTGAGAATTTCCATCCCGTTCATGCCAGGCAGTTTGAGGTCAAGCAGAACGGCGTGGAAGAATTCAGTCCTGAATAGCTCGAGGCCTTCGATCCCGTCTTCCGCTGTCTTGACCGAGTATCCTTCCTTTTGGAGGACCAGGCTGCAGGCATCCCGGATGGACTCTTCGTCGTCGATGACAAGAATATTTATGTGCTCAACCATCCTTGCTTTTCCTTGTCACCGGGAGCTTGATCGTGAAGGCCGAACCCCTGCCTTCCTGGCTCTCGACTTCAATCGTCCCCTGATGTTTTTGAATAATGCTGTAGCTGATAGCGAGCCCTAAACCTGTGCCCTTCCCCACTTCTTTTGTGGAGAAAAAAGGTTCGAAAAGCCGTTTTTTATCTTCCTCCTTTATGCCGTGCCCCGTATCAGAGATTTTAATCTCTATTTGGGTTCTGTCCGTGTTGATGGATGTGCTTAAGGAAAGTTTTCCTTTTCCATCCATGGCTTCGGCCGCGTTAATGATAATGTTCATGAACACCTGCTGGAGCTGGGATTCATCAGCAACGATTTTGGGAAGGTCGGAGGCGTATGTTTTGTCCAGGATGATATTCTGGAAAATGGTCTGTCCTTCGACGATGGCTAGCGACCTGTCCACAGCATCGTTGATGTGGATCAGAGTCATTTCCGGCTCTTTAGGCCGAGCGAATTCAAGCAGGCCCCTGACGATATCCTTGCAGCGGGAAGTCTGCTTAACGATTTTTTTCAGGTTTTCGTAATGAGGGCTTTTTTTGGATGTATCCTCAAGCAGCAAGTGGCTGTAGATAAGAATCCCACCCAGCGGATTGTTGATTTCATGGGCAATTCCCGCGGCCAGCTTCCCTAAAGAAGCTAATTTTTCAGATTGAATGAGATGTTCCTGCATTTCTCTCAATTCCTTGGTGCGTTCCTGGACTTTTTTTTCCAGAGTTTTTCCCCATTCGATGAGTTTCTGGTTGGCCGTTTTCAAGTTAGCTGTCATTTGGTTGAAAGAACCAGCCAGATAACCGATTTCGTCTTTGGAATTCACTTCAACCTTATGAGACAGGTCTCCTTTGGCTATTTCCTGAGTGGCGATCACCATTTTCTGAAGAGGATTAATGATTCGGGAGGTCGCAAAATAGAGGATGACCAGCAGGAAGATAACAAAAAGAAATGCCATGAGAGTAAAGGTCAACATAACCCTGCTGGTCGTGTCGATATAAGGTCTTTCGAGCAACCCCACATAAAGGATTCCGATGATTTCATTATTTATGTTTTTAATGGGTTCATAGGCGGTAATGTACCAGTGGTTAACCACGAATGCTCTGTCGATCCATGGTTGTCCTTCGACGAGTACGGCTTGGTTGACCTCTTTTGAAACGCGGGTTCCGATCGCTCTTTCCCCTTTTTCGTTGGGGACGTTGGTGGAAATCCTGAGGTCGTGTTGAAAGATGGTGGCTGTTCCCTTATCGCGGCCCTTGTATTTTTCTCCCTTATAGACAATTTCTTTGACCCGGTCCACGATGGAATAATTGCGGTTGAGAAGGATTCCGCCGTACAGGATTCCGAGGATTTTTCCGTTTTCGTCTCTGATTGTGGCAGCGGCTTTCAGCATCATGCCGCTGGTTTCCTTATTCTCAGGTCGTGGGGCAGCTTTGGGAGTGTCGATGAATTCCATGTACGCTTGGTCCGCCAGGTCTTTTCCTTCTTTAAGGAGTTCTTCACGATGGACGATCTGAGGATAGGCAATCTCTCCATTTTTTAAGGCTTCTCTCACGATCTCGTTCTGTGTTTGGTCATCTCCAATAACCCGGGGATTTCTGGTGCGGATAGCCACTATTCCGTTCTTATCCGTCAGGTTCAGTATATCCAATCCGTTCTCTTCTCTCACCCGATTAAGACTTCTCAAAATAGAGTCTTTATCATTGTTTTTAATCGCTTCGTGAAGGCCTTCCCGGTCAGCAGTCAATCTGACAACTTCTTTTATTTCGCTGAGCCTTTCGTTGAAGACCATCCAGGCCGCGGATAGGTCATGTTTGACCTTGACTTGGGCCTCATGGATGATGGTGTCCTTGACCAGTCTTGAGCCAAAACTCAAGGTGAGCAAGCCGCCGATAATGATGACGATGAGAAAGCTAAGGATGAGTTTTGTCCTCAAAGATAGAGCTGGAAATTTCATGGTAACAGATGAGAGAGAACTTAATTAAATACAATTATACCACTTACACGAAGAGGAGTCCAACTGAGATGTATCAGTAAACAGAGCTATGATTGCTCTTGCCCAAAAAATATAAACAGATTGGGTTTCCATTCTCAGATTTTAAAAGAAAAAGAAGTAGGGGTCAGGTCTTAACATTTAACATTGAGGTGAGAAATGTTAAATGTTAAGATACGACCCCTGTTTCAATCGATTCAGGCGAACTCTGGATTTTTTAGGGAGAACATGGAAAATGAGAAGAACAAAAAATGAAAGATAGCAAAAGGAAAAAAGTCCTGTTCATCTGCACTCATAATTCTGCCCGGTCTCAGATGGCCGAAGGGATCCTCCGATATCTTTATCCGGAAGAGTACGATGTGTACAGCGCCGGGACAGAATCCACAGAGGTTAATCCGTATGCCGTAAAGGTTATGGACGAGATAGGGATCGATATCTCCCAACACACAGCCAAGAACATCAAAGTATTCATCGATGAGATATTTGATTATGTGGTCACAGTCTGCGACCAGGCCAAAGAATCCTGTCCTTTTTTCCCGGGAAGAACTGTGATCCATCAGAGCTTTGAGGATCCTTCCCAGTTGAAGGGAACCGAAGGGGAAATACTGGAGGGATTCCGCGAAGTCAGAGATGAAATAATGACTTGGATTGCCAGTGTCTTTAAGGACGGAAACCTGGCAAACCAATAGGGGTCTGGTCTTAAATGAAATAGGGGTCGCATCTTAACATTTAACATTCCCCATAAATAGCCATCGACATGGGGCCAGGTCTTAACATTTAATATTTCCTTGAATAGTGGTGATTGATGTTATTTATGCTTTTTCTGTGATTCTAGTTAGGATAAATAAGATTAAAGAGGCGGGAAATGTCAGTTGTTAAGATGCAACCTCCAACTCTACTTTTTTTGGTGCTCAGCAGGACAAGGATGATTAAAAATGTGGGAAAATATCAAATGCGAGGATATCTTCCCGG
>JASFPJ010000154.1:0-7365 GCA_050116035.1 Candidatus Aminicenantota bacterium
TCAATCCTGGGAAGTCAAAAATTTGCGGGATTTGGCTTCCACTTGGATCGATTATCGGCTCTATGACTTCAGGTGACTCTCATCTTTATATTAGATCTATTAACCTCTTTCCAGTCTCTTCTTCAATCATTTCTCTGGTTATATGAACAGGTAGATGTTCTTTTTCAGGGTTATAATCTTTCTGAATACGCAAAGATAATTTCTCTTTATCCTGTTTTGTGAGAAGCTCTGTGTCAAAATAATGTCTTTTTATTCCAAATGTGAGTAGATAAAATTTGCATGTCGGGCATCTAATGAGCATATCCAACTCACCGCCAAGAAGGTTTGGTCTCATTATAGCTTCGTCGTTTTCACAGAGATAACATTTGATTTTTTCCCAATCCATCTCGCCCTCCTTTGTTTAGTTCAAAATCACAAAATTCCTCTCTTCTCAAAATGTGCTTTTATCGTCAACCATTCTGGTTCCCATTTGCTGACTCGCATTTGTTATTTCATTTTTATTTTTAAATCTTTTTCATGAACCCAAAATAATGTTTCACAATTTTCATTATTGCATCTAAATCCATGAGTCATTTCCATTCCAGGTAGGCTGTGAGATATTCCCGCTATTTCAACATCTTTGCTGTTACAGACTGGACACGTCTCTTCTTTGACTATGAAATAACTCGATTTGCATTTTTTGCATATTTCATCAAGTTTTTCTAATTCTTCTCTTGTTTGAACCGAAGGGGAACTTTTTCGTTTAGGAAGACGCTTAAATTCACTGACAACAGGATGGCATCCCCAGGCTCCCCAATTGCCGCATATGTGCGCTAATCTCTCCATTATTCATCCTTTAGTCAGATTCGACTAATAGCTAGAACAACAATAGAATCTTATGGGCGCCAGGTTTTCCTGAGGGGAAAAGGAGAAATTGCGGGTATTATATTCGTCGAGGAAAAACCGCCACTCTTTACTGACGCCCACATTGATTATGTCACTCAAAAATTAATATTATTGATAATTTTTCCTGAGAATTTTTCTCGATCTTTCTCATCTATCTTACAAGGGTGCAACCCATTCACTTTTACAGCCAGCCCTCTCCCAGTTACTACGGGGAAAAGAAGTTTTGAGAGGATAATGCTTCGCTGGACCGAGAGAGGGCCTAGCATAGTCTTCTGTGTCCTAATATTTGTCCATCTCCATATTTAATAAATCATCTTCATCAAAAACCTTTCCGCAACTAAGACATTCATAGATGATATTTTCTTCATCTGGATTCTTTCGTCTTCCAGTCCCTGGCTCTTTGGATTTTTTTTCTGCTTTTTTCTTTATGCTGTAACTATGGCAGTTAGGACATATCACTTTTTCTTCCATCATTCTCTCCTTGGCTTCATAAAAACAAGATCTATTTATGAACACCCCGTTTCCCCTCTTTATAGAGGATTCTCCATCCTCTGAATCATCCTTAAGAGCAGGTATTCAGCTCTCAGTATTCTTTTTCTGTAAAGATAAATTTTTATAATGTTTATAATGAAAATGGCAACAGGGATTTATTGAGTATAAAATGATTATAAAAAATACTTGCTGAATCCGTGGAAAATTCCAGGTTAGAGATTGTGGAGAAAAGAGGTTAAGTTTATATTCTTATTAGATATTCCAATTTTTTGCCTGATATTTCTTCGGTGCTTTTCGACTGTCCTGAAAGAAATACTTAAGAGATTAGAGATGTCTTTGCTTGTCAGACCACCTTTTATCAGATTGCAAATTTCAATTTCTCTCGGCGTGAGATTCAAGTTTTTTTCCGTTATTTTGCTGCCGAAAGAAGAAGTTAATTTTCTTAAGTGATATTGAAGCAAATCAATGTATTTAAGGGGGGCTTTCTCAATGACGAGCTTTTTTAAAATTGGAGATACCACAATATTTATATTAGTCTCTATGTCGTTTTTTATCTTTCTTTTTTCTACCTCGATCTGTGCAATGATTTCCCTGAGGGCTATATTCTTCTGCTCCAAAGCCAATTTCTGTTTTTGCAGGTTAGATTCAGACTCTTTCAGTGCCTGCTCCACTTTCTTCCGTTCTGAGATTTCCCGCTTAAGCTGTTCATTGGCCGATTTTAAGTTTGTCGTGCGTTCTTCCACAAGTTCTTCAAGATGTTCTCGATATCTTTTCACAATTTCCTCTACTCGTCTGCGTTGAAGAGCTACCGATGCCTGGCCTATGAATGTCTCTATAAGATTTCTTTTACTCAGCTCAGCCTTATCCCGAGTTATGATTACAGCATTGCCGAATATCTTCCCTTCCTTTGTGAAACCCATGGTATAGATGTCTCCCAAATGGAGAAGTTTCTCCAGGGTATTGCAGATGTGTTTTGGGATTTTTTCAAAACTCAGGACATGCAAGCCTCCTGGGATTTTGACCAGCTTTCCAGAAGAGATTCCTGCCCGTGCTTCCTCATTGATTGGGAAGGACATCCCTACAGGATTCTTCCTTAAAATCTTTAGGATGCTTTCAATTTCCTTTCTCACTCCTGAAAAGGCCCGGACTTTAATGCATTGAGTTGTCTCATCGAATGAATTGACAAGAACAAGAGAGTTGTCCACGAGCTCTCGCAGCCGCTTGCCTATGAACTTGTAGATATCCGATCTGGGAGGAAGCTCCACGAATTCCATTGCGGTTCTTGATAGAAAAGCAAGATTGGATGCATATTTCTTTTCTTTTTCCTCTGCCTTCTTGCGTTCGGTGATGTCTTCTACAGCTCCCTCATAGTACAGTATCCGTCCCTCACTGTCCCGGACCGTTCGGGCACTATCTCGGATCCAGAACAAGGTACCATCGTATCGACGACATTGCGCTTTAAAATCCCGAACGATGCCTTCGCGTTCCATTTTTTCCTGCCACTTTTTGCGATCTTCAGGATTCACATAATCATCAATAACATTTCCTTTGAGAAAGGCCTCCCGATTTGGGTACCTGGCCATCCGCAGCAGGGCCTTGTTAACTTCCAGCCTCTTTCCTTCAGGAGTGGATCGGTAAAGTCCTACAGGAATGCCCTCGAATAGACTGTGCAGCCTGTTTTTAGTTGCAAGTAGTTCTTCCTCAGTCTGTTTGCGCGCTGTAATGTCTCTCCCAACCGCTTGAATCGCATTGGGCTTTCCTTCTCTATAAATAACGGAGGCTTCAGTCTCCACCCAAACATAACCGCCATTTTTCCTTTTCAATTTGTATTCGGAATGTTTTTTTTGGGAACCCGTCTTTTGTATCTCCTTGAAGGTTTTGAGAGCACCGGATAACTGGTCTTCCTCAACCATTGAGAATAAACTCAGAGAAAGCAACTCCTTTTTCGTGTATCCCAGCAACTTCAAGGCGGCCTTGTTCGCATCAAGGAATCTACCTTCAAAATCGTGCACACATACACAGAATAGAGAACGGTCGAAAAAGGCCTCATATCTTTCCTGGCTTTCCTTCAAGGCTTCTTCTGCCTCCTTGCGTATGATTTCTGTCTTTTCCAATTCAGTATTTCGTTTGCGCAATTTAACTAATTCATCTAGAAATTGTTTTTTTGACTTGTCTTGATCTTTCATATTACCCTCTTGTTATAGCAGCAGTAGTGCCTGATAGGACATATTGATCCAAACGTGATAGAGAAAATTCAGGAAATAACATTCACTCTTTTGCTCTATTGCACTTTCCCTATCTGCAACCGATCCCATCTGAATCGCAGAAAGAGACTTATAACATTAGAGAAATTTTTAGTCAAAGTTGAATGGTCTTTATGGGCTTTAGATTTATCTTTTTCTCCAGCGTTGAGTGCAAAATTTTCTCCTGATAACTCGAGTATTAACATGGGGTGTCAAATCAGGATGACTGAGATTTTTTACCGAAAAAACACAACATAGAGTCAGAGCATCTGTTTAGCCGAATATTGAGAAAAGACGTATAAGTCAAATATAGAGGAAAAGTGGCATGCATCCAGCATACGCGGTGAATTTTCTCCTGAATTAATTAGTATATATAATGGAGGGTGGAAAATGAGCGCAATCAAGATATTAAACGCTCTTAAAAGACACAAATTTAAATTATTACTGCTTATCCTTTACGTGCCAATATCCTGCAGCCTGATCGGTCTTTTAGCCTATTACATGAGAAGTCCGAGTCCGGTTGAAGGAAGATATCCTTTTCTCGATGTATTCTGGTATTATGCCAACCCTTTGAATGGTGATTTTTTCGTTGTGCATTTTCCGACATTAGTGCTGAGTTTAGCCTTTCTTCTTTTAATGGTCATATCGACGGATTCGCCCAAATCCATCATTACAATTTACCCGATCAGGATAGTCCTGTTGGTATTGATTGTTTTAATCACGATTCTTGTGGTGATTTTTAATATCATAACGCCGCTTCTTTTTCAGCCTGAACACTACATGCTCTTATTTTTATATGTGGATGTTCACCTGATTTTGGTCTTTCTTCTGACTTTCCTTCCCCTTTTTCGAAAATTGAAAACCAAGCTGGTATAGACGAGAAGATTCACAGTGAGGAAGATTTATGAGATTCCCTTTTTGATTTGATTCCAGTTTTTGATCTTGTATCTTATAACCTTGTATTCCCCGGTCTCCTCTGAATAGGATGTATCATACAGGAAGCCGCCTTTGATGAACCCTCGAGAGATGGTGAGTTTTGTCGTGTAGAGATAATAGCCGTCTGCGCTGAAAATGTCTATTTCATCTTCTTTGCTTTCGTCCAGCACTGATTTTACTTTTCTGACGTATATCCTTCCTGTATCGTCGGATGCGATTCCGTTGAAAAAAGGCCGGTGGTCTGGGAAGTCAGCTCCTTCTTCGACAACATCCCTGGGCCATCTTCCTTCTTCTTCATCGGCAGTATCTTCAAGGGTATCATCAATGATTTTGTCCTTTTCCCTGCGAGTGATGGATTGAGGGGGCTCATCCTTTTCTATTATGAGAGATGGTTCACCCGAGAAGTCTGTCACAATTAACTTGTATTCTGCGCCGTAGCCGTAGACCGCCCCTTTTTTTTCAACCGGAGAAAAAGAAAGCTGTGGTCTGTATGAGTGAGATAAGCTGAACATGCCACCTTTTCTGGACACTGTTTTCATCCCGGGGAATTCAGCAAGTTTCTTTGTGGTGTTTCCTTCGGAGTCCAATAACATGACTCCAAAATTTTGAGCTTTTGGGGTACTGATGAATCCATAACAGATGATGTTTCCTTCGGGTCCGGCGGCGAATCCCAAGATAAAAGTGGTTGGGACAAAGCTTTTTATGTAATTTCCTTTAGGGTCGAATAGATTAAATTTCCGGAGTTCCATGACATAGATGTTGCCCTGCTCGTCTAGAGAGATATTAAAAGGCCTCATGAATTCTCCGGGCCCCTGTCCTTTTCTCCCGATTGTCTGAAGGTAGTTTCCTTCTTTATCGAACTTTTGAATCCTGTGGTTCCCTGAGTCCAAGACATAAATATTGCTTTGGCTGTCAACATCTATGCTTCCAATCCGGTAGAACATAGTATTCTCGTCTTCCACACTGCCGATCGAAAGATCCTCTTCTAATTCGAGGACAAGTTCCCCGTACATCGGTTCGGCCGGATTTTTGACAACCCTGATGCCATTCTCTTCTTCGATCGTTCCCTGCCAGCCGGTTTTTTGTTTTTGACACGCTGAAGATAGAATTAAAATGGCCATTATGAGGCCAGCCATTACAAAATTAAATTTCAGTTTCATCATTCCTCCTTACAGATTTTCAGGTTCAATGGTATAAACTACATAAATGAGAGAACGGATTCAAGGTTATTCCTCAATAATTCTCAGTCTCAAAGCTTTCTCGTATCCTGACTTATCCCTCGCCAGTGTGTAGATGTATCCGTTTTTAAAGATGAGCTGAGGGTAGACATTCTGATTGATTTGAGTCGAGAACAAGAATTTTCCATCGGGTGAGAAAACATCGTAGGTTGTTTCCGTTCTGGGCTTGTCTTTGAAAAACGGCTCATAATGCTCTATCCAGATTCTATCCTTCTCGTCGATAGATATACTGTTGAACATGGGATGATAATCCACTATCTTTCTTATTTCAGGGTCATCAATTCCTAGCCCGATTCTCAGTCTTTTTAAAATGTCTGAGATTTTTCTTTTGACTTCGTCTTTCACAGGGATGGGCTTGCGGTCGAGACTAAACTTAAACAGTAATTCACCTGCGGGAGTAAAAACGTTCATCTCATACTTGTTGGCTGTGGCAATGACTATATGGTCTTGAGAGTTGATGTCCCATCTCACGAACAAGGGGTATTCAAAGGTGAACGTACCGTCACTGACTCTGGCTGTTCTCAGCTGTTCCTGACTGAAAAAATCAAGAACTTCATTTTTCTGCTGGTCGTATTTACCGACTTTATAAGAATATTGAATTTCATCCTTCTTTCCTTTTTCAGGATATTTGGCACCGACAATCAGCTCTTCGTTCCTCGTGACTGAAATCTCATCCAGGTTCTTTAAGTTTATCGCTCTCTGGTATTCTCCTTCCAGATTAAAAACCTCGATCTTCCGCTCAAATACATCTGCAACATATATATTGCCAAGCTCACTTATGCATAGATGTCTTGGGTATTCAAATTCGCCAGGTCCCTGACCTGCTCTGCTGATATTTTTAATATGCTTTCCCTGGGGATTATATTTTTTTATCGTTTGTTCTTCGATATCCAAAACATAAAGATTGCCCTGTGTATCTGCGTCGATATCTCTTGGGGCAGAGAACATGTAATTCTCATCATCCTCTTCTTCACCGATAGAAAGGTCTACGATGAATTCGATAGGTTTGAATGATTCCTCAGGGTCTGGCTCGAAATTGTGGACGACCTTCACTCCATCCACAGTTTTTATTTCGCCTTTCCATGCTGTCTCTGGCTTTTTACATGCTGACGGGCTGAAAAAGCATAGGACAAGCAAGATGGATATCCACGTGACGGATGAAAATTTAGTCATGGTTTTCATTGTTACTCTCCATACTTAATATCTCTTATCCAATTATTTTATATTTGACGATTTGAATATTCTCCTCTTCATCTTTTTCATTCATAAAGATAAAGTCTCCTAGTACGGCCATGAGCTCGCCTTTAAGATTGAGATAGAAGTTATCGATATACTTTCCTTCTTTATTAAAGACATCGATCAGAACGCCTTTCTTTTCATTCTTGGTGGAGGTTTTAACCCAGAGATTATCTTTATTTAAGAATAAGCCAGTTATATCGTTTTTTTGCTTTCTTTCTGGGGGCTTAATCTTTATTCTTTGATAGAATTTCTTTTGACTTTCTGTCATCGCATATTTAATCCTGCGGTATTTCCGATTGAATTGTATAATGATTTGATTTTTTCCCAAATCT
>JASFPJ010000155.1:0-7335 GCA_050116035.1 Candidatus Aminicenantota bacterium
GTCCCCTGTCTATGCCATCGATGGCAATCAACTCCTCGCCCAGGTGGACAGGAACCTCAATCCGGAATCTTTCGAGTCCTACCGGAAGCTTATCAACATCGAGCCCAATGGGAGAGAAAAAGAGTTTGTGCTCTTCACAGTCAAAAAGGGCAAAGAAAAAGTCGCTGCACTTTTTATCTCACCCGCCAGTGAAAAAGGCAGAAGCACGCTGCGTCTGGATGAAAATATGTGGCTGTACATCCCCAACGTCGGTAAACCTGTTCGCATCACCAGTCTTCAATCCGTTGTCGGAGGCGTTTTCAATAATGCGGACATTCTGCGGTTGGACTATGCTGAGGAATACAATGTCGCGGAGGTCGAAGACTTGGGGGATGAATATCTTTTGCACCTGAAGGCAAAGACAAATTCTGTCGCCTATGACCAATTGAGGATGTGGGCGGATAAAGAGAAACGCCTGCCGAAGAAAATCGAATGCCTCACCCGGGCTTCTATGCTGATCAAAACCATCTATTTTAAACAGATTAAGGACTTTGGCGGAGGTATTGTCAGGCCTTCGGTGATTGAAACCGACAGTCCTCTGCATCAAGGCTACAAGTCGGTGATGATATTCGCCGGAATAAAGCAAAGGGAATTCAGGGACGAAGTTTTTACGCTGTCCTTTTTACCCAGCCTGGAATCATTGAGATAATTGCGAACAACCACTCTGTCTCTCATTCTTCTAAGTCTTTTGGCCTCAGGTTTAACTGCGCAGGAGAAGCACACGTTTGATCTTTCGGAGATTGAAAAAAAACCGTTTCATTTCGGTGGATATCTTGAATTCCGGCCTGTTTTTTTCGGCCTGGATAGAGATTCTTTGCTTTATAACCTCAAGTTTTACGACCTCGACGAAGGAGAAACACTTGCAGAGTACAATTTAAACGCCCTTCTGGATTTCAGCTACGATAAAGGCATTTTCAGTGCAAAAATACGCACGAATACGGATATAACCAAGTCATTTTCAGGCTGGTTCCATGAGACGACTCTGTATGAAGCGTTCCTCTCGATAAAGCCGTCTCTTTCTTTTCATCTGGATTTTGGCAAAAAGCGCATGAAATGGGGCAAGGGCTATGCCTTTAATCCTGCTGCTTTTATCGATAGAGCGAAAAATCCCAATGATCCTGACCTTGCCTTAGAGGGTTACGTGGTGTTTTCTGTGGATTATATCAAGAGCTTTAAAGGAAAATTGAAGACCATCACTCTGACTCCGGTTCTTCTTCCCGTCTACGACCAAATCAACAGCGATTTTGGAGAGTGGAACAAGCTGAATTTTGGCGGAAAGATTTATTTTCTGTTTTATGATACCGATATAGATATCATGTTTTTGTCAGGCGGAAGCGGGCTGGCCCGCTACGGAATAGATTTTTCCCGCAACATGACTTCCAATTTTGAAATACACGGTGAACTGGCTTATGTTCCTGACTACAATAAAAAAGTCATCGACCGATCTGGCAGCGTCATCGAGGAAAATTATGCAAATACAAGCTACCTCCTGGGTGTCCGATATCTTACCCGGTCAAACACGACCTTTATCATTGAATATTTCAAAAACGCAGGTGGATACACGTCCAGCGAGATGGATGATTTTTATTTTCTTATTGAGCAAGCCTTTCAGTCCTATGTGTTGACAGGAGACGATACTCAGCTCAACTTCTTAGCCGGTGCGGAAAGCCAGGCTTACAGAACATTCGCGCCCATGCAGGATTATCTCTATCTCCGGATAAGCCAGAAAGAACCGTGGGATATCCTGTACTTTATTCCTTCTCTCACAAGCATTATTAACCTCACGGATGGAAGCTTCTCTTTGACTCCGGAATTGCTATATAATCCTGTCACCAACCTGGAACTTCGAGCGAAAATTACGGTATTGGTTGGAAAAGATAGGAGTGAATTCGGAGAAAAGCAGAACGACTTTCGGCTGGAATTCAGAGGTCGGTATTACTTTTAAGACGGAAATGCAAGCTCGATGGGTTGATTTTTAAGAATTCCATTCTTATAAGGGAATTGGACGGAATTAATGGAAAAAGCGAAAGTTATACTCCAAGACATTCTCTCATCATTGGAAGTCGATCACAAAGTGTCAGAAATTCGTACCTGTGTGTATTGGACTGCGGTCACTTCACTGCGTTGTGGTCTCGCCTCCACGATGGCCGCTTCCATCCTTCCCTCCCAAGAACACCAGGTGGAATACGCAGGGAATCTTTTACCTGTAGGAGCAAAGGAATTGGCTCGTTTATCCCTCTCTTCCCGAACGCTGGAAGCAGCGATAGGCATGGCAGCCATAAATTCCATATTGCCTATTGATGAATCCCTTTGTTTTGAGTTAAATGCGGAGGCTGAAATTCGTGCCCATGGAGAAGGAAAGCGGATAGCGATTATCGGTCATTTTCCGTTTGTCAAGCGTCTGGGGGCAGTGGCCAAAGAATTGTGGACCTTTGAACTCCCTGGGCGAGCGCAGCCCGGGGACTTTACAGGAAATGAAGTAGAGACTTCACTCCCTCAAGCAGAAGTGGTAGGCATTTCTAGTACCACCCTGATCAACCATACGCTGGGGGGTCTCCTGGATCTCATTGCGCCAGGTGCCTATAAAATGATGCTCGGCCCGAGTACACCTTTGTCGCCGGTCCTTTTCGATTATGGATTGGACGCTTTATCTGGTTCTATCGTTGTTGATCGTGACCAGTTGCTTAATTGCATAAGCCAGGGGGCGAATTTCAGGCAGGTGCGCGGCGTAAAAAAAGTGATACTCAAACGCTAGATCTTATTTTGCTTATATACTGGAGATTAAAATGGCTTTATATCAGTTTGAGGAACGGAAACCACGCATAGCCAAAGGAACTTTTATTGCCGAGTCAGCCTTGGTCATTGGTGACGTACGGATAGGCAAAGACGCTTACATTGGTCATGGGGTTATCCTCCGTGGTGATTACGGCACGATCATTGTTGGGGATGGGACCGCTATTGAGGAAGGCGCAATAGTCCACGCCCGACCTAATGACCGGACTGTATTTGGAAATTGTGTCACTGTCGGACACGGGGCCATGATTCATAATGCCCGGATAAAAGATTATGCCGTTATTGGAATGCGAGCCACAATAAGCGATTACAGCAGCGTTGGAGAGTGGACAATTATCGGGGAGATGGGACTGGTCAAAAATAATCAAAAGGTGCCCGATGGTGTTGTGGCTGTGGGAGTGCCGGTTGAGGTCATAGGCAAAGTGGATAAAAAACAAAAAGAGTTCTGGGGCTACGGCAAAAAGCTCTACGTTGAAATGGCTCACAGATACATTACTCCCGGTGCGTTTATGCGAATCGATTAGCCGACGAAGAGAGATTTTTTTGGTGTGCCCCATTTTGTGATACTTCGCTTTCGGACGACTTAACTCCCTGAATTCCCACCCAAGTTTCTGGACGAGTCATGAGGAGATTGTCATCTCTATAAAGTTGATATATACTTTTAAAAAAAATGAAAAAAGGTACAGAAGCAAAAAAGAATACGCCTCGAATGACCGAGAAGGAGGCCAAGTCGGGCTTGGCAGAAAAGCTGCCGGAAATCGAGACCTTTCCCAACCAGTTTCCCGATTACGAAATAAAGATTGAGTTTCCCGAATTCACGTCGATATGCCCCAAGACGGGGCTTCCTGATTTCGGGACCATAGCCATCCGCTATGTGCCCAAAAGTCACTGCATGGAGCTCAAATCTTTAAAGATGTACATGCTCGCCTACAGAGACTTGGGCATTTTTTATGAGAACGCGGTCAACCGCATCCTGGAGGACATCGTTAAAGCCTGTCGTCCAGTGAAGGCGGTTGTGACAGGAGATTTCAATCCACGAGGCGGTCTCGCGTCCGTCGTCGAAGCGCATTATCCTCGATCCGCAAAGAGCTCGAAATAGAGCTCCGCTTTTCCTTCCCGCATTTTTCGTGCACGATATTTTATTCCCCTCTCTCTTTTCTTCACAGAGTTTATCCCTTATAATTCACTGTTCGAATGGAAGAATACAAAAAACTCGGTGCCACAGACTTTTTTATGCTTCTGGTGGTGCTGTTCTGGGCGATTAACTTCACAGTCGTTAAAATAGCGCTTCGTCAATTCTCGCCCCTGGGATTCAATGGACTCCGGCTGCTTTTTTCGGCTCTGGTTTTAATCTTTCTCCTTGTCATCAGCAGGGAGGGGCTTTCTCTGAGAAGGGCTGATTTCTGGGCGGCCCTGGGTCTCGGAATAATCGGACACACCGGATACCAACTGCTCTTCATTCATGGATTAAACTGGACGAAAGCATCCAACACCTCCATCATCATGGGTATGACGCCCGTTTTCATTGCTCTGCTGAGCACATTTTTAAAGCACGAGAAAATCCAGTGGGCGGCCTGGCTGGGAATTTTGATATCGTTCGCCGGATTCTATCTGGTCATCACCCAGCAGGGTGAGGGCTTTCAGTTGACATGGGAAAATATGAGGGGAGATGTGATGATTTTCACAGGAAACATTCTCTGGGCGACCTACACTGTTTTTTCAAGGCCTTTCCTGGACAGGGTATCCCCCCTGAAATGGGCAACCCTGACATTAACATTCGGGACAGTGTTTTATATCCCTCTTGCCGCACCGGCTATCTTCCGAATCCCTTGGAAAGAGATTTCTTTCCAAGGCTGGATGTCCCTTCTCTACTCCGGTTTGTTCGCCATTGTTGTGTGTTATATCCTCTGGTATACATCTGTGAAGCGGATCGGCAACTCCAAAACAGCAATATACGGGAATCTCAATGTCGTGTTTTCTGTGTCAATCGCGTATATCTTCTTGGCCGAAAGGATTACTCCTCTCCAGGTGTGCGGGGCTGTTATTATCTTGGCAGGCGTCTCTCTCACACGATTCGGGTATCGGTTTTTTAAGAAGAAGTGACACAGGGTGCTCATTTTTTGAAAAAGTGAGGATTTTTGCGGGGAGAATGAGCGGTTCAAGAAATATTTTTAGAATTTTGGCTGGAGTTTTCTTCAGTTATTTCGTTCTTATAATGGGCAACTAATTTTTTAAATAGTTTTTCATACACTTCCGGAAACTCTTCAGAAACATCCTGCGTGCATTCGGGATCATTTATTAAATTGTACAGAGATATATCCACTCTGCGTTCATTCCTTCTTATGAGAGGAGTCACGATCAATTTCCACTGGCTTGTCTGGATCGCTCTTTGTTTTCTTCTTATTAATTCTTGATGAGATTCTTCTTTAACAGTAATAATCCCTCTTCTGTCCCATTCATAAAAGCGAATTCCCTCATCCACCATTTCCTGCAAAGAAGTCCCTATTCCTCCAGGAACGTCGATGGAAAATCCTGTTTCTAAAAATATGTGATTGCCCATGTCCTCGTCATTTTCATTCCCATTTAACAGTGGCTCCAAACTTGTTCCCTCGTAGTGATAGTCATCTCGATTTAAACCTAATAAATCCAGGATTGTGGGAAAAATGTCAGTCGTTCCGACCAATCTGTTGATGTGGAAATGAGAATTTTTTCCAGGAAGTTTGAATGAGATAAGAATGCGATTCTGGTCTGATACTCTTAAATTAGTTCCATGACCTTCAAAAGTTTCTCCATGGTCAGAGAGTATGATGATGATTGAGTTGTCATATAGCCTTTTCTTTTGTAAAGTCCTGATTAATCTTCCGAGTTGATCGTCGACCATCCGTATGGCCCCGTCATACTGGTCAAAGAGAGGATTGGACTTTTTTTCATACAGGTAGGGATAAGGAGCTGATGAGATATAAGGCCAGTGAGGGGCACAGAAATGAACGGCGAAGAAAAATTTCTTTTTCGTTTTCAATGAGTTGACGAAAGACACAACATCGTCTGTAAAGTATCTGTTCCTATAAATATGATAAACAGCTCTGTTTATATCTGTGAAATTGAATATTTTGTATCCAAGAGGATTATTGAAAAATACATTCGTTAAGGTGAAGTCATGAAAGTTGCCAAAAACGAAATCTTTGACTCCCTTTATTGGATGCCTCGTATACTGGAATCCGTCCTCTTTGAGGATGTTGCTGAATCGAGTCTCGTCAGTGAAGTACGCGGTGAAATATTCTTTTTCCTTGAGAATGGTCGGAAGCGTTTTAGATTTTGGGTTAATAAACTTTCTTTTGATGAGGTTGTATCTGGCTCCGTTGGATACGGGATATTGACCCGTCAATATTGAAAACCAGGAGGGAAATGTTCTAGCCAGCGGGGTGTATGCATTTTTGAAGACAACACATTCTTTGAGCAGTCTGTCTAGATTGGGCGTGGTGTTGAATTCGTAGCCAAAGTGACCCGTGTGTTTTGGGTTTAGGGAATCCAGGCCAACAATGATGATATTGGGTCCGGTGTTGTTTTTTCGAGGAAAAGAATAATAGAGATTTTTGAGATGATAAAAGGGATTTAAAAATGATAATGCAATCAGCCCCAAAAAACTCCAGGTGAGAATTTTGACTTTTTTCTGTGCATGTTTAAAAGAGAAATATAAGAATCCAATAAAGTAAACACAAATAAAGAAGAAGGCAAGAATTTTTAAGACATGATAATTATTGTGATTGACAAACAAGGAGCCAAATCTCGTGATGTTCGAGTAGGGGTAGAAGACAGAATTGAAGAAGTACAAGGATAGGATAAAGTAGAAATTGATAGAAATAAATATATACACCTTTGCGGATGAGGGGAGATTGGGCTTTCTTCGGGAAATATCCTGATAAACCAGTGTGAAAAAGATGTAATTGATCCAAGAAAAAACTAAATAGACACAAATGAGCGTCAGAATATAAAGAATCACACCAAATTTAAGAAGACTTATGATGTCGCTCGCTTTTGAAAAAAAAGTCGAACCGACTTTTCCTGTGGAGTATGTACTGATAAAGTAAAGAGTGTTAAAAGAGAACTCCGAGGTCAGGAGTAAGAGATACAGTGAAATCGTGTAGATGAGTATTTTTTTATTTGAAAGTTCTTGCTTCATTCATTTCCTGATAACGGTTGAAGTTCTTTTTCTCTTCGGGCAATCCACACACAGATAGCGCCGTGGTTTTTCATTTTTGAATGCGTATTCTGGCAGAGCCGTTGAATTAAATCAATCGCCTCTAGTGGTGAATCTTGGGATGATTTTTTCATTATTTACTCATCGACAGGGGTGAATTCCGATTTTTAGTTTTTTACCTCTCCATTGTTATCGTAGACCGAATATCGTGTGCATTTGGACAGAAAGTCTTATGTTGTGCAATCCAGCCTTTATAGCCTGTCTGAGAAGTTTCATTCCCAGGTCCATGCTCCATTTCCTGTTGG
>JASFPJ010000156.1:0-7316 GCA_050116035.1 Candidatus Aminicenantota bacterium
CCAGTCAGCGGAAAGAAGGCCGGTGGATTGGGAAGGCCTGTTTCCTTCTCCAGAAAAAGATAAAAGGATTTTCCCAAGAGTCCTGGGGCAGTACCAGGATACTTACATTGTCGCATCCTCCGATGACGGAATACTCATCATCGATCAACATAACGCCCATGAAAGGGTTCTCTATGAAAAATATCAGGATATCGACAGGAAGAAGAAGTGGCCTCAAAAACTGGCTCTTTTTCCTATCCTTTTTGAACTTTCGCCAGCCCAGGTGTTAAGCCTGGAAGCCAATCAAGGTTTGTTGGAAGAGTCTGGTTTCCATGTAGAAGCCATGAGCGGCCGGAGCTTTTCTTTGAAAGAATTTCCCGATTTGTTCAAAGAGAATGAGGCCAGGGAAATATTTCTTTCTCTACTTGAGGATTTCAGAGAGAACAAGGCCGATGATCAAAAAAAGAGAATACTGGCCACTCTGGCATGCAAAACGGCGGTTAAAGCCGGTCAACCTTTGTCCTTGGCAAAGATGAGTTATCTCGTTGAAGAGCTCTTCAAGACTTCAAATGCGTCCCTCTGTCCTCACGGACGACCCGTCATCGTGAAAATTGATAAAAAGGAAATAGAGAGAGGTCTTAAGAGGGAGTGAAATTGACAACCGCTTTTTGTTTTGCTATAAAATTTAGGGACAAAAAAGGCAGAAAAAGGGGACAGGCTACTTTTTTGGGGACTGCCCCTTTGAGTCCTTATAATAAGGAAGAGAGGGACTGTCCCCTTTAATAATAATGATGTAGCCTGTCCCCTTTTTCTAATGTTCCTTTTTGTGGTGCCGGGGAGTAGCGCAGCCTGGTTAGCGCGCCTGCCTTGGGAGCAGGAGGTCGTCGGTTCAAATCCGATCTCCCCGATTAAATAAGAAAGAAAGCTAGGCTTCATTCATGTGTAGAGGTTGAATCAACAGTGAAATAAAAAGCGCGCCTGTAGCTCAGTCGGATAGAGCAGCTGCCTTCTAAGCAGCGGGTCGGAGGTTCGAGTCCTTCCAGGCGCGCCAGGCTTTCCCTCCCCTCCAACTGAATTCAATGAAATTTCCGATTAAACCGGACCCAAGCTTTCAGAGTCACGAATCCTGATACTGAGTTTAGCTGAAAAAATAAAGATGAGTTATGGCCAATTTGGAAGGAATGAGAAATTCATTTTTTTAACCTCCTGGCGCGTTATTCAACCCTTTTCATCTGTTTCATTTTCTTATCCGGAGTTCAAAGGTTTAATCCCTCTAAAGAAGGGGGTTTGGCGTTCAATTTTACTGGGGTTTAATCGACTAAACTATGGAGATTTAGCCGCACGTTTTCAGCGGGGCTTCACTCCCACTCGGAAAGAAGATGAAAAAAAGAATGGAGGCAGACTCACTTTTTTCGGGGAAAAGATTCACGTCTTTAAAAGGTACTTTATTCAACTTTCATCAGGTGAAAAATTAGTCCTATGTTGCAGGATGTGTCTTGGCGTTTGTTCGTGCTATTCATGAGGTTCTTCAAATATCGTCCACCAGGGATAGCAAGGCGCGCCTTGAACAGGATGCTCAGAGTCGCGGCAGATTTTAGAGAGGAGGGATAAATGGATAGGAGATACTATATAAGAGGATATAAAGAGAAAGTCGGTTTCCCGATCTTGTTCGATGAATCGACTTACTCCTTCGAGGAAGCGAGAGTGAAAGCCAGAGAGTATTTCGAGCAGATTGCGCCCCTCTGTAAAGTGATTATCTTTGAGCAGGAAAATGGGGAGGGAGAAAGAGCCGCTCGATTTATATACAGGAATGAATCGGGGAAGCCTCAGGAAATCGGTGATTGGTGGGAGAATTATTAAAGTCTTTCCAAAGTCAACTCAATCTTTCTGAATTTCAGTCCCATCCAGACTTCATTCAACTTTGGAGTGAGTTATCCTCACAGGGATTCCTTTCTCATTTTAGGCTTTGATCAACTGTTAATATCTCTGCAGATCACTAAAAAGATGATGAGCGCCTATCTGAAGAAGCTCTGTTCATAAGACGGATTGGGTGGTCCAGGGGCTCTCCTCTGCTGCGGTGAACCGCATAACCTTTATAGATGAGGAAAAGAATTCAAAAATCACCTTTAGAATCCTCCCTACGGATGATTGACACTCTGAGGATTCTCTGCAAACATTAGGAGCTGTCATGGAAGCCGTGCGAATATTTTCTCAGGCTTATGTTTCAAAAAAAAGAGAAAAGTCTGGAGCAAAAAGCGTCTTAGATGTATGAAAATATAATGAAGATACTGGTTATAGAAGTTGACAAATATTGTCAAATTGATTATTTTATTAACACTCAATAAGGACCCAAAATGGCCTCAAACCTTGGTGAGCTTCTCATCCGTGAAAAGTTAATCACTCCAGAGCAGCTTAAGTCTGCCGCTGAGTATGAGAAGAAGAACAAAGTTTCTATCGGAAGCGCTCTCGTGGCTTTAGGCCTCATTACAGAGGAAGATATGGCGCAGGCGTTGAGCCGTCAGCTGGGCTATCCCTACATCGATCTCGGACAGTTCGAAGTTTATCCGGATGTAATAGAGCTTATTCCTGCGGACATTGCCAAGAAACACATGATCATGCCCATCCATCGAATTCGGTCTTTTCTGACGATGGCCATGGTTGATCCCACAGACTTGGATGTGATTGAAAATGTCCGGTTTAGAACAAGTCTAAGCATACAGCCAGTCATTGCATCAGAGTCAGGGGTTTCGGAAGCCATAAATAGATACTATGGCGCTTCTGATTCTATGCGTGTCAAAGAGATAATCGACGAGATCGAGCAGGCCGATGACGGATCGGTGAATGTTGTCGAGGAAGAAGAGGATGAATATGACATCGAAGAATTGACGCGCTCAACGGAAGAAGCTCCTGTCATCACGCTTGTGAACACCATTTTTATGGATGCGATAAAGAAAGGAGCCAGTGACGTTCATTTCGAACCATATGAGCGGTCATTCCGGGTCAGGTACCGCATAGACGGCGTCCTTCATGAAATGATGGATCTGGCTATGAAATTCAAAAATCCGGTCACATCTCGAGTGAAAATTCTCTCCAGCATGGATATTGCAGAGAAAAGGTTGCCTCAAGACGGCCGTTTAAAAATGAGAGTGAAGTGGGGAGAAGATAACAAAAAAGAAGTCGACATGAGAATTTCCTGCATCCCCACGATATTCGGGGAGAAAATCGTTTCTCGTATCCTCGACCGGGAAAACTTGCAGTTGGATCTTACTAAGCTTGGCTTTGAGAAGAAGTCTATGAGTCGTTTTGAGGAGGCCATCAGCAGGCCTTTCGGGATTATTCTTGTCACCGGACCCACTGGAAGCGGGAAGACAAACACGCTCTATTCTGCGATATCAACCTTAAACTCTCAGGAAAAAAACATCATGACAGCGGAAGACCCCGTTGAGTTTTATATGGCGGGCGTCAACCAGGTCAACATTAAAGAAGAGATTGGATTGAATTTCGCCTCTTCTCTGAGGTCATTCTTAAGGCAGGACCCTGATATCATGCTTATCGGTGAGATGAGGGATTACGAAACGGTTGACATTGCTGTTAAAGCGGCGCTGACTGGGCACCTGGTTTTCTCCACAGTTCATACCAATGATGCGGCAGGCACGATTACCAGGTTGATAAACATGAATGTCGAGCCCTTTTTAATCTCGGACTCTCTTGTCCTCATTGTGGCGCAAAGGCTAGTGAGACGGCTGTGTAAAAAATGCCGCGAGGAACACAAGATTACATCTGAAGCCCTTGTGGATATTGGATATTCTCCTGAGGAGGTAGAGAAGGTCAAGCCTTATAAAGCCAAAGGCTGTGCGGTATGCGCAGAAACGGGTTACAAGGGGAGAGTCGGGCTTTTTGAGGTCATGGAAGTGACGAATGACATAAAAGACCTCATTTTGGCCAAGGCCCAACCGAAAGACATTAAAGAAATCGGAATCAAGAACGGAATGATTTCGCTGCGTCAAAGTGGGCTGGCCAAAATAAAAGAGGGTGTCACGTCAATCGAAGAAGTCTTGAGAGAGACAGTCAGAGATATGGAGGTGAAGAGTGGCGATAACGATTCATGAACTTCTCAAAACAACCGTTGATAGGAATGCCAGCGATTTACACATAACGACACGAATTCCACCTAGAATCAGGGTTCATGGCCGCCTGATTTCACTCGATCACCCTCCTCTGACTCCAGTCGAGAGCAAGGAATTGGTTTATAGTCTGTTGACGGATAAGCAGAAAAAGACGTTTGAGGAGAAGCTCGAGCTGGACTTCTCTTTTGGCCTCAAGGATATTGGCCGTTTTCGGGGAAATGTTTATATGCAGAGAGGAGCTGTTGCCGCGGCCTTCCGAAGATTCCTCAGCCAGAATTGGAGTTTTGCTCAACTGGGACTTCCTCAAAAAATCGCCCAGCTCTGTTCGGTGCCGCGTGGATTAGTCTTAGTGACCGGACCGACAGGCTGCGGAAAATCAACAACCCTGGCGTGTATGATTAACTACATTAACGATCAGAGAGATGTTCATATCGTCACCATAGAAGACCCGATTGAATATTATTTTAATCCTAAAAAAGCCATGATCAACCAGAGGGAGCTCCATGTGGATACACTGTCCTACCCGAATGCTCTTCGTTCCGTTCTTAGAGAAGATCCTGACGTTGTCCTTGTCGGGGAGATGAGAGACTTGCAAACAGTGGAAGCCACTCTACATGTGGCTGAGACGGGGCATCTCACATTCTCAACCCTTCATACCAATTCAGCTGCAGAAACGGTGTCGAGAATCGTCGACATTTTTCCTCCACAATATCAAGACCAGGTGAGAATCACGCTCTCTATGAGTCTGGAGGCTGTTGTCACTCAGGCCCTTTTGCCTCGAGCCGACGGTAAAGGGCGAGTTTTAGCCCTGGAGTTACTTATTCCGAATGCGGCGATCAGGAATCTCATTCGAGAAAATAAGCTTCATCAGATATACTCCGCCATGCAGATGGGCCAGGAAAAGTATGGGATGCAGACCTTTAACCAGTCTTTGGCTAGCCTCTATTTCAGAGGGTTAATCACCCTTGAGGTTGCGATGAAAATTTCTTATAAGCCGGATGAGTTGACTGAGCTCATTCAAAGAAGAGAAGGGGTCAAAGTTGCCTCACCAGGCTACTCTCCAGATTCAGTGAGAAAATAATAAGGGGGAGATATGGCTATCTTTGTCTGGAAAGGAAGGAATCGGTTAGGAGATGTCGTTGAGGGAGAGCGTGTGGCCAAATCAGCGGCGGACCTGACAAGAATCCTTCAGAAAGAGCAAATCACTGTCGTTAATGTCAAAAAGAAACCGACAGAATTAAAAATACCTTTTTTAAAAAAAGAGAAAGTTGCCCTCAAAGAATTATCTGTCTACAGCCGCCAGCTTTCGGTTTTAATAGACGCAGACCTTCCCTTGATTCAAGGCTTGGGCATGCTGGCCCAGCAAGCAAAGAATAAATATTTTAAGACTGTTATCACTCAGGTGCGGAGGGATGTTGAAGCCGGAGCCACTCTGAATCAAGCGAAAAAGAAATTCCCCAAGGTCTTTGACGACCTGTACTGCAACCTTGTCGCTTCAGGAGAGCAGAGCGGTTCGCTTGACGTCATGCTCCGTCGTCTGGCTGAATACCAGGAAAGGATTGTCAAGTTGAGGGCTCAGGTCAAGCAGGCAATGACCTATCCCATTGCCATTTTTATTTTTTCTATAATCGTAACGATTTTCATGTTGTGGAAAGTTGTGCCGATTTTTTCAGGGATTTTTAACGAACTCGGAGCCGATATGCCGCTCCTGTCCAAGATCATGCTGGCTGCGAGCAACTTTATCCAGAGTTATATATTTTATATGTTTATCGGGTTCATCGGTTTAGTTTTTCTGTTCAGGTATTTTAAGAAAACACCTCCGGGAAGAAAGGCAGTCGACACCGCATCGCTGAAGATGCCTCTTTTTGGAAAGTTAATCGAGAAGGTCGCCCTATCTCGAGTTACGCGGACGTTAAGCACTCTTCTTTCTGGAGGCGTGCCCATGATGGAGAGCCTTAAGATTACATCCTCCACTGCCGGAAATGTTCTCCTGGAAGGCCGCATTATGGCGTCTCGAGCGCAGGTCGCGGAAGGAACAAACCTTATGGATGCCTTCAGGGACGCCGCTCAAATGCCTTTGATGCTCACCCAAATGGTGGGTGTTGGGGAGGCCACAGGAACTCTAGATGCTATGTTGTCAAAGTTAGCCGATTTTTATGATGACGAAGTTGAAGCCACGGTCGGAGGACTTCTTTCGATATTGGAGCCGATTCTTCTCATCTTCGTCGGAAGCTTGATCGGAACCATCGTCATTTCAATGTATCTTCCTGTCTTCAGCTTGATCGCACAGTTTGGATGAGCACAGATAAAAAAGATATTCTCCGGCTCATACTCCTGCGTCTGGTCATTGTCACTTCTCTCGTCGTATCCGCCGTTATCATTCAGTACAGCACTTCAATTTTCCTCCCACTCAATCCTTTTTACTATGTGGTGATCTCTTTTTATCTTCTTTCTTTTGTCTATCTTGTTCTGTACATTTGGGGAAAATTCCTTCCTCTTCAGGTATCTTTTCAGATATTCTTTGACCTTCTTCTGATTACAGCTCTTGTCTACATATCTGGTGGGGTTCAAGGATCTTTTTACTTCCTTTATATTTTTGTAATTATTGCAGCCAGCTACGTTATTTCCAAGCGTGCGGCCTTTTTGACCGCCGCTCTCTCCGCCATTCTCTACGGTTTTCTAGTAGATGGGATGTATTTCGGACTCATTCCCTATTATGCTCAAGAAGAGAGCATAGAGATATCTCTGGGTCTTGTGAATTATAATATTTTTGTGGCATGGGGTGCGTTCTTCCTGGTGGCATTTTTTATGAATTTCCTGACTGACAGCCTGCGCAAGACAAGGGATCAGCTGATGATGGCGCAAAAAGAGCTCGAGATTAAAAACAGACTCGCTGCCGCAGGAGAAGTCTCTGCCCAGCTGGCCCATGAAGTCAGGAATCCACTGGCTGCCATATCCGGTTCGGTTCAAGTCTTGAAGGATGAATTGGGATTGGAGGGAGAGCAGAGGGAACTGATGGATATAATAGTATCCGAGTCGAGGAGAGTCTCCCATTCAATCGAACAGTTTTTGAATCTGGCTTCCCCAGGCCAGAGAACATTTTCCTCGATCAACCTGACGGAGGTCTTAAAAGAAACGCTCACACTCCTTCAGAACAGCGGTGAAATGGACGGGGATGTGCAGATCAAAGGAAATTACATCTCAAGTAGT
>JASFPJ010000157.1:0-7313 GCA_050116035.1 Candidatus Aminicenantota bacterium
GGAAAAGAAAACGCCGGTTTTTTTCCGAACATCCGCACTTCGACATTCTCTTCTGAACTCTGCCCTTCAGGGACAGACTCATGGGGAACATTGGGGATATTCAGTAGAATGCTCTTTAACTCTTCGTCAATCTCTTTCAACTTCTCTTCAAGATTCTTAATCTCATCAGAGACTTTTTTCATCTCTGTGATGATCGAGGAGGCATCTTTTCCTTCCTTTTTCATCTGGGCCACGCGTTGAGAGGCTTTATTGCGTTCAAAACGCAGATTCTCCGTTTTTGTCAGTTGTTTTTTCTTCTTTTGAAAGAGCTTTTTATAACCGTCGAGGTTGACCTCCAGACCCCGGGCTTTTGTTTTTTCTATGATAAACTCAGCGTTTTCTAATACATATTTCGGGTCTAACATGCCGCAGATTATAGCACAAGTCATATAAATTTAAAATTCTCAAGTTGACTCCTAACAGGGATTAAAATATATTGGTAAAATGAAAGAGAAGAGCAAACGCACAGGCTACATCCAGGTCTATACAGGGTCCGGGAAAGGAAAAACGACTGCTGCATTGGGTTTGGCCCTCCGGGCAGCCGGCCACAAACAGAGGGTCTACATCGGTCAATTCCTCAAAGGCCAGATTTACGGAGAACTTCTTTCGGCAAAACAGCTTTCTCCATACATCACCATCGAGCAGTTCGGCCGCAAGGGCTTCATTCATGTGACAAAAGACCCAGATAAAGAGGATATTCAAAAAGCCAAAAGGGGGCTGAAAAAATGCCTGGAAGCCATGCTTTCGTTAAAATACAGAATCATCATCCTGGATGAGGTCAATGTGGCTGTTTACTTCAACCTGCTGACAGAAAAAGAAATCATTGAATTTTTGAACCAGAAACCCAAAGAGGTGGAAGTCATCCTGACAGGGAGGTACGCTCCGGCGATTTTCATAAAAAGAGCGGACCTGGTCACTGAAATGAAGGAGAAAAAGCATTATTATAAAAAAGGAGTGAAAGCAAGAGAAGGGATCGAAAAATAAGAGGAAAAACTCGAGGATAGTGAAACCAATGGAGAGAGAAAGGTTTGAAGAGCTCGTCGAAGAGGCCCTGGCTGACCTTCCGAAAGAATTTAAAGAACGCCTCCAGAATATCACAGTGATCGTCGAGGAGAAGCCTTCTAGAGAAGTCTACGAACGGTTGGGAGGCTCGCCATTCAACCTAATCTTAGGGCTTTACCATGGCGTTCCGTTCAAACACCGAGGACCTTTCTATGGAAATGTGCCCCCCGATGTGATCACCATATATCAAAAACCGATAGAAGAAATCTGCTTTACGGAAGAAGAAATCAAAAAGAAAGTCAAAGAGGTGGTAGTGCACGAAATCGCACATTATTTCGGATTCGATGACAAAGAATTGAAAAAGATCGAAAATCAATAAGACTTATGCGGCTTATGTAAATGCATTAAATATGTGTAAATGCATTAAATAAAATATATATGTCATTGCGAGTGAAACGCAGCAATCTCGTACAAAATTATTCAGAGAAAGAGATTGCCACGTCCTTTGGGCTCGCAATGACATTGGTAAAACATTTATTGCGGTTATAATAGGTTTTAGCCTTTATGAAAAAATCGCTGGATTGCACTGATGAGAACTTGAGGAGACAGAAAAATGCACTCAAACTTTAGAGGTGTTTTCGCCGCACTCTCAACGCCTTTTGTCAGAGATAAGGCCTCACCCAAAAAACTCAAGGAGAACATCCAAAAATACAACAAGATTGACCTTGCGGGATATGTCATCCTGGGCTCCACAGGAGAAAGCGTCTATCTCTCCGATGAAGAATCGGAAAAACTCGTTCAAGCCGCAAAAGAATCGGCTTCTCAAGGGAAAAAAATAATTGTCGGCACCGCCAGAGAGTCTACCCAAGCGACTCTTGAATTCACCAACCGGATGGCGGGGCTCGGCATCGATGCAGCCTTAATTCGCACTCCCAGCTATTACAAATCTCTGCTCGACCGGAAAACTCTCCTGACACACTATCTCACCGTTGCAGAGAAATCCAAGGTCCCTGTGATCATCTATAACATTCCTCGTTTCACGGGCATTTCTGTGGATCCCCCCCTTCTCATCGAACTTTCCAAGCATCACAACATCACAGGAATCAAAGACAGTTCGGGTAATCTACCTTCCCTGGGAGAGGCCATCCCCCACATCCCTCCTCAGTTCAGCATACTGCTGGGACACGGGGGACTTTTTCTCCAGGGGCTTCTTCTCGGTGCCCAGGGAGGGATCCTCGCTTTGGCTTCAGTGGCTCCGGCTCACTGTGTCAAACTTTACAACCTGTTCTCAGAGAAAAAGCTCAAAGAAGCGTCCAAACTCCAACTCGAATTAATCCCCCTGAATAAAGCCCTGATTCAGACATATGGCATCCCGGGAATCAAGTATGCCTTGAACCTTCTCGGGTATTCTGGCGGTCCTCCTCGACCGCCTCTCCTTCCCCTTGGCGATAAGGGAAAAGAGGACATCAAGATTCTATTAAACGATCTCGGTCTTCTGGAAGACTGAAAGAGAGGAGACAAGAATGAACGATAACAAGTACGGCAATAGTCCACCTCCCGGGAGACGGACATTCATGCGGAATATTCTTTTGGGAGCTTTCTCTACCTCACTCGCGTCCATGGGGTTTCATTCAGGAAACCAGAAGTCAGATCAACGAGTGAAAAAAGGCCAGATGTACTACCGGCGGCTAGGACGGACGAATCTCCTCGTCTCCGAGATCTCACTCGGAGGAAGCCCTATTCCAGAGTGGCCGATCCTCCTTCAAGCGTTCGAAAGAGGCGTCAATTACATCGACACATCCCACAGCTATCAGAATGGTAACAGCGAGCGGCAGATCGGCCGGCTCCTGAATGAAGTGGGAAGGGATAAAGTCCTTGTGGGGACAAAATTCCATCTCAGACGGAATTGGAGTGAAAAATCCATCATAAGCTCTGTCGAAGGGAGCCTTGGCAGGCTGAACACAGATTATCTGGATGTCCTTCTCATCCATGGGGCCGGAAACGTGGAACACCTGGACGATGAAAGAGTTCTCAGTGCCTTCGAAAAACTCAAAGAACAAGGGAAATACAGGTTCAAAGGTCTGTCCTGCCATTCAAATCACCATGAGATTGTGAAAACGGCAGTTGAATGCGGTCATTACGACATGATTCAACTCGGGTATAATGTCTTTGACATCCAGGAATCAGATAAAGAAATCAAAACATACGACGACTACCTGGACGCCTGCGGGATTCGGCGCCTTATCGCACTGGCTAAATCAAAAGATGTCGGAATCATCGCCATGAAAACCCTGAAAATCGGAGGAAGAAGACAAAACCTTGAAAAATACAGGACAGGCTCGACGACGATTTATCAAGCAATGCTCAAGTGGGTATTGGAAAACAGGGATATCTCCTCTGCCGTCATAGAGATGCTGACGTTTGAGGAACTGGAAGAAGACCTGGCGGTAATCGGAAAGCCCCTCTCCGCGAAAGAAAGACGAAACCTTTTTCGTTATGTTCTAGAGAATTCAAAGGATTACTGTCATATGTGTGGGCGCTGTCGAAAGAACTGCCCCTCCAGGATCGAAACAACATCTATCCTCCGGTATCTCGCCTATTATGAAGGCTATAACAAAACAAGCATGGCGAAAGAAGCTTATTCCCGGCTGAAACCAACACAGACAGTTATCTCATGCACAAACTGCGGTGAATGCGAAAAGGCCTGTCTCTATGGAGTCTCGATAAGAGAAAAAATAAGAGAAGCCCATTCTGTCTTGGGATAGCTGGATACAGCGTGATTCAGACAGATAAAATCCAGGAACAAAACAATCTGTTCAATGTAAAATCAATCCCCTATCCCCCGATGGGAACATCCACTTAATTTGAATTTCAAGAGTGGATAGACGTCGCTGACTGTATAAAAAAGGACCGTGCACCCTGCTCCGACCAAACTCTCCCTGCGTTATCCATGCAGTTAGCTCAGGCCAGGCTGACCTGCAGCACAAGAGACCACTCTGCTACCGCTGCTACCTCCCGGTCCTGACGGAATTCACAAAGAGCTCTTTGCGCAGGGCCCAAACCCTCAACACCACTTGCACAGACACTGTCCAGACAAAGCGTAGCCTCGACAGGGAATTCGACCCCACTGTAGCGGATGGTGGGCAACAGGGCACCGCTAGCTCCCCGTCTAGCACGGTCCGTCTTATCTATTCCTTGAAGAGCTTTGCCGTTTTGTACTATCCGTCCAACAAAGAAAATACCTCAATCAGCTGCTCAAAGGAACAAGAAAAATCCTATCTCTATCGCTGAAATTTGTCAATGGGATGTCATTGGGTTCTTCACTCACAGGACTTTTTTCTTGACAGAAAAAAAAGCAGGTGATAGAAAAAATCTATCTAAAATTCAGGAGGTTCCCATGCTTGGAAACACAAAAGGATTAAAAGCATTAACACTTCTATTGACTTTATTCCTTCTTCCCTGCTTTCTGTATCCACAGACTCCTCCAGAAGAATTCCTGGGGCACAAAGTCGGTGCAGACCGAAAGTTAGCTGATTACACACAGATAAAGGCCTATTTCGAGAAACTTGACCAGGAATCAGACAGAGTCAAGGTCATTAATATTGGCACCTCTACCCTGAAAAAACCGATAATCATGGCGGTCATCACATCCAAGGAGAATATGGGCAAGTTGGACGCCTACCGGGAGATTATGAAAAAGCTCAGAGACCCAAGAATCACACCTCCTGAAGAGGCCAAAAAACTGGCACAAGAAGGAAAAGCCATGGTGCTGATCACATGCAATCAACACGCCACAGAAATAGCGGCCTCACAAATGGCCATGGAATTGGCCTATAAACTCGCAGCCGGAAAGACTCCGTATGATGCCGAGAAAGTTCTGAACGATGTGATTCTTCTTCTTGTCCCAACCTCCAATCCTGATGGGCAGCAGATGGTCACAGACTGGTACCGGAAATATGTGGGCACAAAATTCGAAGGCGGCCGCATGCCCTGGCTCTATCACCATTACGCTGGGCATGACAACAACCGAGACTGGTTCATGTTCAACCTCTCCGAGACAAAAGCTGTGACGAAAGTCCTCTACCATGACTGGCTTCCACAAATCCACATCGATGAACATCAGATGGGATCGACGGGTGCCCGGCTCTTCATCCCCCCGTTCATGAATCCACCCATTCCCAATGTCCAGCCATTGCTCTGGAGAGGTGTGAGTCTCTGCGGCGCAAACATGGCCTATGACTTACAAAAAAACGGCTATAAAGGCGTTGTCCACGGAAGAAGCTATACAGCGTGGTGGATCGGCGCGTGCGATGACACCTCCTGGCTCCACAATGTCGTGGGATTGCTCAGTGAGATGGCGTCTGTCCGAATCGCCTCACCCATTCACATCGAACCTACAGAGGTTCCCCAATCCTATTATGAGAAACGCTTAGAATTCCCTGATCCCTGGCCAGGAGGTTGGTGGAGACTCAGGGACCTCGTGGACTATGAGCTCGTTCTCTCTCTGAGTCTGATCAAAACCGCTCATCTCCATAGAGAAGATTTTCTGTATAACTTTTACAAGATGTACAAGAATTCGATCGAGAAAAGAGAAAAAGGCGAGCCCTTTGCATTCGTCATCCCGAGCAAGCAACGTGATTATCCAACGACTCTCAGGATGCTGGATATCCTGATGTTCGGTGGAGTGGAAATCCTCCAAGCTAAGGAAGAATTTATCGCTGATGGAAAAGTCTACCCGGCTGGCTCCTTTGTGGTCAAAATGTCTCAGCCCTACAAACCCTATGCGCAGGCACTGCTCGAGAGGCAAAAGTATCCAGACATGCGGCAGTACCCCGGAGGTCCTCCGGTTCCTCCCTACGACAATGCGGGATGGACTCTCCCTCTTCAGATGGGAGTGAAATGCGATAGGATCGAACACTCTTTTGAATTTAAATCGGAAAAACTGGACAAAGCTGTTTATACTTCACTTCAAGCCGCTCCGACAGGATCATCATCGGCCTACATGGTTCTGGACTGCCAGATGAACGCTTCTTACTCGATCGCTTTTTCACTCCTCAAGAATAAAGCTGAGATGTTCCGGTCAAAGGAAAAGATCAAAACAGAAAAATTCACAGCCGCACCTGGAAGTTTCATCGTCAAGAATACCGCCGCTGTCCAGAAGCTCCTCCCGGATTTACTGAAAAAATGGCATGGCCAAGCCTACGGGCTCGACAGCATTTCAGACATTCCCGCATCACCGCTGAAGAATTCGAGAATCGGCCTCTATCAATCCTGGAGGTCAAACATGGATGAGGGATGGACAAGGTATGTCTTTGACGACCTGGGTGTTCCCTACACAACACTGCACAACAAAGATTTCAAACCCACGAAGAAAGGCAAAAAAGAGGAAAAAGTCGATCTCAAAGCGAAATACGACGTAATTGTCTTTGCCAGTGAAAGTGCCGATATCATTACGCTCGGAAAGCCAAGCCCGACCTCACGTTATGCCCGTTACTATTCAGAAGGCCCGCCCGAATATGAAGGAGGCATCGGAAAGGAAGGAGTGGAAGCTCTGAAGAGTTTTGTGGAAAAGGGAGGGATTCTCGTCACTCTCAACGACGCCTGCGGTCTGGTCTTCAAGGAATTCAAGTCTCCGGTCAGGAATGCCCTGGAAGGAGTGAGCCGCACTCGATTTTTCTGTCCGACATCCCTGTTAAAAATCCAAGTGGATAATACATCACCCATCGGCTACGGAATGCCCAAAGAAGCCGCCGCCATGTTCTCCCGCAGCCTGGCTCTGAATACTCGAACGCCTTCCATCGAGTGGGACAGAAAAGTCGTGGCCAGTTATCCTGAAGAAGATATCCTCCTGAGCGGTTGGCTGGTGGGTGAAGATACCATCGCCCGAAAGGCTGCCATCGTGGACACGAAGTACAAAAAAGGACACATCATTCTTATCGGGATCCGCTGTCAGTTCCGCGCTCAATCCCACGGCACATACAAATTCCTGCTGAATTCTCTCCTTTATCCAGGAAATTAAATTATAGTCAATAAAGGAGACAGGCCCCTTTTTTGGGGACTGTCCCTTTCAGTCCTTTTGTAAATAAAGATAGGGACTGTCACCCTTCTTAAAAACTGTCACCCTTCTTAAAAAAAGGGGCCTGCCCCTTTTTTCATGAGAATAGAAGTGTCATTGCGAGCGAAGCGTGGGAATCTCATCCTTGTGTCATTGCGAGCGAAGCGTGGCAATCTCGTACGGATAAAATGTTTTTTTTTATGAGATTGCCACTCTT
>JASFPJ010000158.1:0-7305 GCA_050116035.1 Candidatus Aminicenantota bacterium
CACATGATTGCAGACCGAAAGAGTGATGATGAATAAGAGAGATAAAAACTTTCGAGTCATTTTTTAATGATTTTTAGTCATTCTTTTACGTCTGCCCTTTTGCTTCCCCCTGAACAAAGGAATTTTTTGTCAAAAAAATGGTATTTTAAATTTTATTCCTGAATCAATATCGAAGCTTGATTAAACTCAATTCCTTGCTTACAACGTCGCCCTCTTCGGAAACAGGTATTTCAACTTTTAAAGTATACTCACCATAGATCACAGCTCTGAGCTGAAGATTAAAGATTCCACTCCAGATTTTTGTTTTTTTGTTCCAGGTTTCAGCGACTATCTCCGCAGGAACGCGCTGGGTGAGTCTCCCCTCACCGGAAACCTTAAATCTGGGCTGAACCTCTGATTTTCCCTGGGGAAGATATATCTGCAGAAAAACAGAGGCATCCTGCATTCTCTGGAATCTGTTGGTTATAGCTGGAAAAAACTTGGTTTGTCCGTGGACGAGGCTTCCATCCTCTTTTGAAAGAGAAAATGAATTCCCCCCTTTTTTAGGATTCGAAGCGACAAGTCCCAAGACACAATTGATGAAAGCACTCTTATCGCCTGCCTTATCCTCAGGGAGCGAAAAAGTTGATTCCCACGTCCCCATCTCCTCCTTCTGCGAATCATAGAGAGCGAATATCACTTGATATTCTTTCTGGCTGAATTTAATCCCCGGTCCTTTGTAGTGAAAACAGAGATAATCTGTGGTCCTGATGACATCCAAGAAAGAGGAATCAATATTTAGAGGAATATTAATCTGCCCTCCAAAAGCCTTCTCACCTCGCTTTGTATCTTTAATCCAGACATGAAGATTAAATGTTTTGAGACCATATGCATATTCGGCTCCCCTTTCCATGAACAACTCTTTTCCCGGAAGGGCAATATTCATCCATGGCTCATACACTTTTGAATCTTTATAAAACGGAACAAATTCTGCCTCAAAAGGGAGCTGCTGGAATGATGTGGGATTATAAAAAGCGGAGACAAGATGAATTTTTTCTCTCTCGCTTCGAGAGTAATCCGTGTAACCTTTCCTGAATCGGACTTCGACACTCGGCCGATTCACCTTGACCTTTATCTTGTGGTAAATATCATCGGCCTCTTTTCTCTGAGGGTAAAAACTAAGCTCGTAATAATAATTCAAATCCGTGTTCATGACTTCAAAAAATCTTTCGTATTTCTTGGCTCCCTTCAGAGTCACTGCACCGGTATCTTCCGAAAGCCAGGTTAAATTCTGGACTCGCTTTATCTTTTCTTGTCCCTGGAAGGAAAGGGCGACCATCCTCTCTTGTGGCCCGAATTCAGCCGTGGTCGGAATGAGATATTTGGTAAATGCATCTGGATCCAAACAATAAACAGAAATATTCTGGGCATTAGCAAAACGAATCAATTCTCTTATGATTTCCTCTCCGCTCATTATCTTTTTTTTCTCGAGGATGTTAAAGGGATCAAAGATTCTTATGGTCCCGACATCTCTCCGCATATCCAAGTGGGGTGTTCTTGCCCGACTGGCTCCCGCGCCTGTGGCTTCAGTGATTCTTGTATCCAGAGTTTTTGAGGAGAGGTCTGGGAGGCCATCGCTGATGAGAAGGATTGATTTTCTTCCTGGCAGATCTTTTATCATGCTGGCAGCAGTAAAGATTCCACCCATTACCTTCTCGAACCTTCCTCTCTGGAGAAACAGGTACTCATCTTCCAAAACGGGCTGCAATCTTTCTTCGTATCTTTCAGCGACACCCAACTCTTCATCGACTTCCAGCCCCACTTCCTCCCACATCTTTAAAGCATCCAGGGATTTATCCACCCAAAGACTTCCGGATGCTTTGACGAGAGCTTTTCTTATGAGTTCCTCATTCGCTGTGAAGGGCTGAATAACTTCCAATCCCTTTTTCTCGCTTATTTGCATAATCATGACTTCATTCCCCAGCCTGACCAATGAAAGGAGCTGATTCACTATTTTTCTCGCTCCTTCTTTGAGGTGTCTTTGCCAGGAACAGACTCCATCTAATAACACAACGAGCTGCTTTTTAGGGACAGCAGGAGTGGCTTTCTCTTCCAGTTTTTCTTTAGAAATCACCGAATCCCTCTCTACGAAGCTTATGAGCTCGAATGAATTGATGGGAACTCGTTTTCCGTCTTCGTAGAGTTCAAAGTCATCCTTTGTCAGGTCTGTGATGAATTCTCCATCTTTTGTGACGACAACATCAACCAAAACCAACCTGACTTCGACTTCATGCCTTTCTTGTGGTAAAGTTTTCTGCTTCTGAAAACCAGAAATAAAACTACAAAAGACTAAAACGGATATTAAAGATAAAAAGACGATTTTTTTCATTTGTCTCTCCACTTATTTTTTCCTCTTAATTTTTATCGTTTCACTATCTTCCTTATTCTCAGCCTGGCCAGGATGAAATCAAAGAATTTCTCCCCGACTCTAAATATTCATCGGTATTTCCCGTTTGAAAACAGAATTCAGCTGTAGAATTTCATGGGTTTGTATCGGCGCTTTTATTCTCGCTGAGTTCGACCTGTACCCAAAAGCTGTGCTTTCGGGGACCCTTTCCGACTTTCGGCATTCCTCGGCCGTACGAGCTCCCTTTAGACCATGAACCTCCGGAAAGTGCAGGTTTCTCTGGCGTTCCTCCTGATTCGGCCAGCCTTCTGAGCATGGCTTCTTTCATCTCTGGTGTCATACCTCCCCATTCAAAAGCAAGGTTTATGGTTTTTCCAGGTTCAGTTCCTATTCCAAGAGATGGCTCTTTCATTTTCTTCAGGGGGACTGCGAATTCATACACGATACCCTCTTTTTGCTTAGTTGTCCTGAATATAGCTTGTTGAGTTTCTCCTGTATCAAAGACTTGAGATGAGGATTTGCCACTTTTGCTGATGACTTTAGCGTTGTGAAGATAATATTGGCGATTTACTCTTATGTTGTTTTTTTCTTCTTCGGAAAGTGAGCCTTTCTGCTCTTCGAGAAGAGAGATAAAAACTTCGGGCGATACTATCTTTTTGATAAATTGTATGCCGAAATTTTTCTTCTTTTTTCCTTCAAGATTGAACCAGATTGTCATGCCTGTGTCGCTGATTGAGCTTAAATATTTAGGATCTTTAAACACAAAAAGAATGAAGAGATTCTCTGCATCATTCATAAAGGAATAATCAATGCTCAATCTTTTTTCGTAATGTGAAGCGACATCTTTCCAGTCATCGGAGCGGCCATCGATATTGATTTGAGCAGAAGCCCACCCGCTGGAGATCATTTTCTTCTGGGAAAGGCCACTAACTGCGAGGATTGATACGAAGAGAAATATAAAAAGTATTTTGGTCAATCCCAATTTTCTCATTGTATCCTCCTCTTGTGCCAACTAAGGTTTGCTACCTATTATTATATTTAAAAAAAGGCATTGAATCTAGCCTGAATTATTCATAAAATCGGCCGACACCTTATGAAAAAAATCCCTGAAGGATGACCGATCATCATATGTCGGCATCTTTTCCCCTTCGGGCGAGCCGATATCACCCCATCTACTTCGTTACAGCGCAAGAGCGGTGGATGACCACGTCATCACGAGTAATCTGTTGATGAATGGCAACTTCAAGTAGAGCGCTGTCATTGCGAGCGACCGAAGGGAGCGTGGCAATCTCAACCTTTTGCTTGAAATAAAAATGCCACATTCGCTGCGCTCTTCGCAACAGAGTCTGCGGCAACCTCGACTCGTGAATAACCCAGGTGCCCTGAATTATTCATAAAATCGGCCGACTTCTCAATTACAACAACTGTATTTAGATAAAAATTCATCATATGCATCGGCGGGGGATTGCTTTTGGAGCTTTTTGACGGCGAATTCCGATGAATTTCTTTTTCTAAAAGAATGAAACCTTTCGTCAGCAGACAGGTTCGAAAATGCTTTTTGGCATAAAAATTGCATATTATATTTTGTTATAATTCAGGTCAAATAACTGACCGCTTTTTCGCATGTTGAATTTGTGTGATGTTTACTTTAATATACGAGAATAGACATCATCATAAGGGAATATTAGGAGTTCATGAATGAGGAAGAAACCCGTCTTTTTTATCTTGGTGTTCGCTGTTTTCATCCTGTACGGAGATTCAGATGCTCAAAAGAAAGATCTCCCACCTCGCTTTAAAAAATGGCTGAACGAAGAAGTCGTGTATATCATCACTCCTATGGAAAAGGAAGTTTTTTTTGAACTCTCAACAGACAGAGAAAGAGATCTTTTTATCCAGGCTTTCTGGAGGCAGAGGGATCCAACGCCGAGTTCTCCCGTGAATGAGGCAAGAGAGGAGCACTACCGTCGAATTGAATATGCCAACCATTTTTTTGGCCGGGCTACACCTAAGGCTGGCTGGAGAACCGACCGAGGACGGATTTACATCATATTGGGCGAGCCTAATGATATTCAGAGGATAGAAGGCAGTAATATGGTTTACAATTCTGTCATTTGGTTCTATCAGGGGAAGACAAAGCTCGGTCTTCCTCCAGGTTTCAACCTTGTTTTTTACCAAGAAGGTGGGACTGGAGAATACAAGCTGTACAGCCCTGTGAGAGATGGACCACAGGCTTTTCTGACTTCTTACTCTGGAGACCCGATGGATTACACGAAAGCGTATGAGTATCTCAGAGAGTTTGAACCCAATTTGGCAGAAGTGTCTTTAAGTCTTATCCCAGGAGAGAGGGCTGCTTTAGGAGCCCCCTCTTTGTCTTCGGATTTAATGATCCAGAAAGTGGAGACTGTTCCCGTAAGACAGGTTAAAAACAGATATGCCCAAAAATTTCTTGAGTACAAAGATATCGTGGAAGTTGAATACTCTGCAAATTATATGGAAAGCGATTCTCTTGTTAAAGTGATAAAAGATCCCTCTGGAACATATTTTGTTCACTATGCTATTGAACCGGAAAGGCTTTCTGTGAATCTCTTCGAGAATAAATACTACACGAATTTGAAACTTAACGGAAATGTCTCGAATTCGGAGGGAAAAGCCATTTATCAGTTTGAAAAAGACATTTCTATTGAATTTGACAAAGAAAAGATGAAGAGTGTCAGTCAACAACCGCTGAATATTCATGACATGTTTCCTCTTATCCCTGGGAATTATAAATTATCTGTTCTTGTCAAGAATCAAGTTTCGAAAGAATTCACTTCCATGGAAAGAAACCTCTATATTCCTCACCGTGAGGAAGTTTTACAGATGACCTCAATCCTCCTTGGTTACAAGGTGAAAAAGAGAACGGATCAGCAAAACATACTCCGGCCTTTCCAGGCAGGAGAATACCAGGTTTATTTCCAGGCCAACAGGATCTTTCTCCAGGAGGATACTCTATTTCTTGCTTTTCAGATCCATGGCTTAAGCGATGAATTGAAAAAGAGAGGAAAGATCAGGTTTGATTTTCTTAAAAATGGAGAAGAATTTCATTCCCGAACAAAAAATATACCTGAATTCACTGACTTGCCCAATATTATGGAACAGTTTCCTCTGAAAGAATTCCCTCCTGCTCACTACACGATTCAAGCTTATCTTCTGTTGGATAACCGTGAAGTCCTTTCAGGAAAGGAGAGGTTCGATATCAGCCCCCTTGGATCTATAGCGCGTCCATGGATCTATTCTAAGATTTTGCCTGATATCCAAAATCCCATTTATCTCTATCTAATAGGAACCCAATTGTATAACAGCGGCAAGATAGAAGAAGCCAGGGACAGCCTGGAGAAAGCATTCCAGAGAAAACCGGACTCGGTTGATTTTGCTCTCAATCTGGCCCAAGCATACATGGCGCTGGATGAGTACAATAAAATTGAATCTGTCTTGCTTTCTTTTCTAAACCAGCCCGCACCTCCAAGGTATGAAGTATTTTTTATAATGGGGAAAGCGTATCAAAACTCGGGAGAATTGAGCAAAGCCGTCGACTTATTTGACAGGGCAATTTCCCATTATGGTCTGAACATCCATCTTTTGAATTCTTTAGGGGAATGCTATTTTCAATTGGGAGAGCCAGGTGAAGCCTTAGCCGCTTGGGAGAAATCTCTAGAGCTGAATCAAGATCAGCCACAAATCAGAAAGAATGTGGAGAATCTCAAGAAGAAAAAATGATACCTTCATTCTTTTGCTTTTCCTAGAAACCGGACAGAAGAAGAGGAGATGAGTGGAGTGATGGAGTGAAGCGTGTTCCTGAATGATGAGTGTTGGCAAAGCCATTCATATAAACTATAATAACTTTGAGAGAAAGTAAGATGAGAAAATTAAACTTGGCGATGATGATAGGAGCACTGGTTTTGATTTTGCTTTTATCGTCCTGCGCCTCAACAGGAACAAGAAGCCAGCTTGATCCTTTGAATCAGGAATTTTTAAGCAAAGTGAGATACATAATCTCTAAGGAGGAGTCAAAGATTTTTTCAGAGTTGCCTCCCTCAGCGCGAGATGAATTCATCGAGAAATTCTGGGAGAGACGAGACCCGACTCCTGAAACAGAAACAAATGAATACCAAGAAGCCTATTTCGAGAGGATAGAGGAAGCCAACAAACTTTTTAGGGGAGGCGGTCGACCCGGATGGCTTCAAGATAGGGGACGGATTTATATTCTCTTTGGTCCTCCGAGTGAGCGTCATACAAATCCCATGGGGGGGCAACCCATCGATCCCTATGAGGATCCCAAGGAAATGGTGGGAACCCGCCGAGTGGCAGTGGGTGAAAAGCCAACAGAGATCTGGATCTATTATAATTTATTGTCCTCTTTTCAAAAGCCTCATCAGGTCAGGCTGAGATTTGTGGACACTTTGGGAACGGGCGATTACAAGCTATCCACTAACATTCAGGAAGCACTCCCAGGCGCAATGGGAGTGGAGGCTTCTGCTATTCAGAGTCTCGGCTTTAGCCATGAATTGTACAAAGAAGAAGCCGAGCGAACCAAACTCCATCTGGAGAGAGCCCTTTTTAATTTTTCCTGGGAATTCCTGATGAAAAAAAACAGAGAGATCGGAAGCAATCTTTCGATACTCATAGCTATTCCGTATAAAAAAGTTGTTTTTTCGAGCCAGGAAGGCCGTCTGATCGCAGATATGAGTGTAGAAATCCAGATAAAGAGTATTTCTGATGAAGTCATTTGGCTCTATGAAGATAAACGGACATTAGATTTCAGAGAGGAAGACCTGATGGCCTATAAGGATGCTGCCTGGGAGATGGAGATTCCTGTAAGGCAGTGGCTGAACAAAGGAAAATATTTTGTCTACATCCGCTTGCACAATTTAAGTGGGGAT